>JAFZFT010000064.1 GCA_017555765.1 Clostridia bacterium
CTATGATTTTATATAACGTAAAAAATTACGGTGCACTCGCTGACGGTGTAACCGATGACGGCTGCGCAATACAGAAGGCAATTGATGAATGCGCAGAAAACGGCGGCGGTACTGTTGTGCTTGAAAGCGGCAACTATTACAGCCATTCAATTCAGCTTCGTGAAAATGTTGAGCTTCACCTTCAGAAGGGTACTGTTCTCAAGGCAAGCTCAGACATAAATTCCTATATCAGACCCTGCGAAACAATTAATGATCCCAAAACCGCTCTTGTAGGTAACCCCGTAACAGGTAAGCCCTCCTTCGCTTTTATCTACGGCTACGGAGCTCACGGTGCGGTAATCAGCGGCGAGGGTGTTATCGATGCTAACTGTTATGCCTTCGTTGAAAGAAAGGATCAGTACTATGTAACGGGCAATTTCTACCCTCGTCCGACAACAATCTACATCGAAAACAGTAACCACATCACTGTAAAGGATGTCACAATCAAGGACGCTCCCTTCTGGACACTTCATCCCGCAGGCTGTGATGATGTGCTTATCAGCAACATCCGTATTCTTAATCCTCTCGACGTTGCAAACAGTGACGGTATTGATCCCGACCACTGCTCAAACGTGCGTATCATAGGCTGTCACGTAACCTGTGCCGACGACTGTATCTGTCTCAAGGCATCCAAGGGTAACAGTGAGTACGGCCCCACAGAGAATGTAATCATCAGCGGTTGTACTCTTACCTCAACCTCAGCTGCAATCAAAATCGGTACTGAGGGTGTGGGAGATTTCCGTAATGTTATCGTTGATAACTGCACCATTTCAAATTCAAACAGAGGACTTTCTATACAGATCCGTGACGGTGGAAATGTAGAAAATGTCTCCTACAGTAATATTATTATCGAGACAAGACGCTTCTGTCCCGATTGGTGGGGCAGTGCAGAGCCTATTGCAATCACTGCCTTCCGCCGTGATACCAATACCAAGTGCGGACACATAAAAAATGTACGCTTCTTCAATGTTACCTGCAAGGGTGAAAACGGTGTTCTCGTACATGGCACAGAGGATAATATGATTGAAGATGTTACCTTCGAGAGAGTGAGCGTTGAGCTTACAAAAACCTCAAAATGGAACTGTGGCATTTATGACCTTCGTCCCGGCATTGATGTGGGCATCGAGGAAAGCAAAAACTCATGCTTCTACATAAAGAATGCCGAAAATGTAACAATTGAAAAGAGTAAGGCTCTTTTCGGTACTCTCTGTGACAGCTACGCTCACGGACTTTATGCTGAAAATGTCAAAGGTCTTGAGCTTATCCGCTTTGAAAGCACTGCTGCAGACGAAAAGTACGAAAACAACAAAATTATCTGAGAAAAAACTCAAAAACTCTTTACAGTTTTGAATATATTTAATATAATATATGTTAATAAATAATAATACGGAGGATACTCACTATGCAGAGTAAATATAAAAGAATTCTTCTCAAGCTCAGCGGCGAGGTTCTTGCAGGCGAAGCAGGTAAGGGTCTTGATTTCGACACAGTAACAACCGTATGCAGTGTTATTAAGGAATGTGTTGATATGGGTACTCAGGTCGGTATCGTTGTAGGCGGCGGCAATTTCTGGCGCGGACGCTCAAGCGGCGAAATGGACAGACCCAGAGCAGATCAGATGGGTATGCTTGCAACTGCAATCAACTCACTTGCACTTCAGGATACTCTCATTCAGCTCGGTGTTGATACAAAGGTGCTTACAGCCCTTCATATGCCTCAGGTTGCCGAAATCTTCACAAAGTCAAAGGCAGTTGAATATCTCGAGGCTGGCAAGGTTGTAATTTTCGGTTGCGGCACAGGTAACCCCTTCTTCTCAACCGATACAGGTGCAGCGCTCAGAGCAGCAGAAATTGATGCTGAAATTGTTTTCAAGGCAACAAATGTTGATGGCGTTTACGATAAGGATCCCAACAAGTACGCTGATGCAGTCAAGTATGACACTCTCACTCATTCAGAGGTTCTTGCTAAAGGACTCAATGTTATGGACGCAGCTGCAGCATCACTTTGCAGAGATAATAATATTGCTATCCTTGTTTTCAATCTTGACGATCCTCAGAACATCGTAAGAGCTCTCAAGGGCGAAAACATCGGTACAGTTGTTAAAGAATAATCAAAACAAAATACATAGAAAAGAGGACTAAATCATGAAGACAGTATTCGAAACCGCAAAAACCAAGATGAATAAGACAATCCACGCTCTCCAGACAGAGTACGGTGCAATCCGTGCGGGTAGAGCAAATCCCCAGATTCTTGACAAGATTACCGTTGACTATTACGGCTCAATGACTCCCATCAATCAGCTCGCTTCAGTTTCAGCAACAGAGGCAAGAGTTCTTACAGTTCAGCCCTGGGATAAGTCAGTACTCAAGGCAATCGAAAAGGCAATCCAGACCTCAGATATCGGTATCAATCCTCAGAATGACGGCTCCGTTATCAGACTTACATTCCCTCCTCTCACAGAGGACAGACGTAAGGAAATCGTAAAGGACATTCAGAAGATTGCTGAAAACTCAAAGGTAGCTGCCCGTTCAGTACGTCGTGACTGCATTGAAAAGCTCAAGGCTATGAAGAAGGCATCCGAAATCACAGAGGATGACCTTAAGGACGGCGAAAAGGAAATCCAGAAGATTACTGACAACGCAATCAAGGATATCGATGCAATTTCCGATGCAAAGCAGAAGGAAATTATGGAAATCTAAATTCTGAATAAAAAAGAGGACTGTTACCCGACAGTCCCTTTTTGCCTATTATAAATGGATTTAAGGAGAGCATAAATGGAAAAGAAATTCGAAAATCTCCCCACTCACATAGCTATAATTATGGACGGAAACGGCAGATGGGCAAAGGAAAGAGGCCTCAAAAGAACCGAAGGACACAAGGTTGGTGCCGAGGTTTTCAGAAACATCTGTCAGTACTGTGCCGAAATCGGTGTAAAGCACGTTACCTTCTATGCTTTTTCAACGGAAAACTGGAAGCGCTCCAAGCTTGAGGTTACCGCTATTATGAATCTTTTCAGACGTTACCTTGAGGAAATGCAGGAAAGATACCTCGAAAACGAAGAGGCGGGCTACAGAATCCGTTTTCTCGGCTCAAGAGAGGGTATGCCCAAGGATCTTCTTAAGATGATGGATACCGTTGAGCGAAAAAGTGCCGATAAAACAAGAATAAACATCAATCTTGCAGTCAATTACGGCGGCAGAGATGAAATTGTTCACTCTGTAAGAGGTATCGCTGAAAAGGTAAAGGCGGGTCTTGTTTCAGTTGACGATATCGACGAGAATATGATTTCTCAGGGACTTTTCACCGCAGGTCAGCCTGATCCCGACCTTATTATCAGACCAAGCGGTGAGTACAGACTTTCCAATTATCTGCTCTGGCAGAGCGCGTACGCCGAGCTTTATATCGATGACGTACTCTGGCCTGACTATACACCTGCCGATCTCGACAGAGCAATTGAAGAGTACGGCAGAAGAAACCGTCGTTTTGGCGGAGTATAAATCACACTGTATCGGTCGTATTCACATCGACCGTCGGAATTAAAACAAACACGAAAGGTAAAAATAAAATGGCTAATACAGAAAAAAAGAAGGTCTTTCAAAAAGACAGAACAATATCCTTCGCTATAATCACACTTGCTCTTGCGGGCTTCCTTACTGCGATAATTTTCAATGTTCAGCCCGTTATCACAGTTATTCTTGCGGCTCTTTCCGCAACTGCAACCTTTGAGATAATCAGAGCAGTAGGCGGCAAAAGTAAGCTTCTTTTCATCCTCTCATGTACTGTGAGCGTTTTCGCAGTGTTTGCTCAGGGCTTCGGACTTGCTTTACCTCCCGCAGAGGTTCTTTACGGCATTTATGTTCTCGTACTTATGACCCTTATGGTCTTCTTCCACGAGAAGATTCTTTTCTCACACGCATCAGCCGCATTTCTTGCTTCGGTAGCGCTTCCCTTCGCTTTTTCCTGCTACCTCAGACTCAATAACATCGGCGACTGGTTTGAAGGCTTCACCCATGAAGAGGGTATTTACTTTGTAGGTCTTTCCTTTGCCTGCTCATGGCTTACCGACACCTTTGCATACATAGTCGGTGTCAAGTTCGGCAAGCATAAGATGGCTCCCGTTTTAAGCCCGAAGAAGTCAATCGAGGGTGCAATCGGCGGTGTTGTTATCACATCACTTTTCAACGTACTTATTCTCTATCTCTTCACAGTCGGCTGTAAAAACCTTTACGGCTACACACTTTTCACAGAGAGCGGCATAAAGTACCTTCTTATCATCCCTGTATCAATGATACTTTCACTTGTAAGTATGCTCGGCGACCTTTCCGCGTCAGCAATCAAGCGTAACTTCGGAATCAAGGACTACAGTCAGCTTATTCCCGGTCACGGCGGAATTATGGACCGTTTCGACAGCTGTATCTTCGTAACTCCCGCACTCTACTGCATTCTTAAGCTTGCAGCTGAATACATAGCTTAAGCTACCGTACTTTAATCTCTGAAAGGAGCTTTCTATGACTGAAAAACTTACAATATTAGGCTCGACCGGCTCAATCGGTACTCAGGCACTTGACGTTGTGGATATGAGAGGCTACGAGGTAGTGGCTCTGACCGCTGACAGTAACTATAAGCTTCTTGAGCAGCAGATAAGAAAGTACAAGCCGAAGTTTGCGGCACTTTCAAATGAGGAAGCGGCAAAAACACTTCGTACTCTCGTAGCTGACACCGATACAAAGGTGCTTTCGGGCAAAGAGGGTATAATCGAGTGCGCAAGGCTTGGTGATAGTGATATCGTACTTAACTCAATAGTAGGCATAGCAGGTCTTGCTCCTACCGTTGCGGCAATAGAAGAGGGCAGAAACATAGCTCTTGCAAATAAGGAAACTCTTGTTGCCGGCGGTAAAATCGTTATGGACAAGGCTAAGGAAAAGGGTGTTGCCATTCTTCCTGTTGACAGTGAGCACAGTGCAATTTTTCAATGCCTTCAGGGTATGAATAAAAAGGCTGAGCTTAAGTCAATCATATTAACAGCCTCAGGCGGCCCCTTCTTTGGCAGAACAAAGGACGAATTAAGAGACGTAACCGTAGCTCAGGCGCTCAAGCATCCTAATTGGGAGATGGGTGCAAAAATCACTGTTGACAGTGCGTCAATGATGAATAAGGGTCTCGAGCTTATCGAAGCGGTGTGGCTCTTTGATGTTTCTCCCGATATGGTGGATATAGTTGTTCACCGCGAAAGTATTATTCACTCACTTATCGAATATAATGATAATTCGGTAATAGCACAGCTTGGCGTACCCGATATGAGAATTCCCATACAGTACGCTCTTACCTATCCTGACAGATTCCCTTCACCGGTTAAAAAGCTCAACCTCTGGGATTATCAGAATCTCACTTTCTACAGGCCCGATTATGAGACCTTCCGTTGTCTCGAGCTCTGCCGTGAGGCAATAGCAAAGGGAGGACTTTATCCCTGCGTTGCCAACGGAGCAAACGAAATGGCTAACGAGCTTTTCCGTAAGGGTGAAATAGGCTTCCTCGAAATAGCAGATAAGGTTCAGCTTGCAATGGAAGCAGTTACGGATAAGAAAAATCACACACTTGACGATGTCTTCGAGTACGACAGAATTGCCCGTCAGCTTGTAAGAGACAGCGTAAAATAAACTCAGAAAGGAACGGGTTTATCCCGTCGGCACAGCAAATGGAACTTACTCTTCTTTCCGTCGGAACAGTACTTGTAACAAAGGTTGTTCCCGTGGCGATTGCAATACTCTTTTTCGGACTTATCATACTCATTCACGAGTTCGGACATTTTATCTTTGCAAAGCTTTTCGGTGTCAAGGTCAATGAATTTGCCATCGGTATGGGTCCTACCATACTCAAAAAGCAGGGCAAGGAAACAAAGTACGCACTCCGTCTTTTCCCTATAGGCGGCTTTGTCGCTATGGAGGGCGAAGGTGAAGAGAGCAAGGACGAAAGAGCCTATTGTAATCAGAAGGTCTGGAAAAGAATGATAATTCTTTCTGCCGGTGCCGTATTCAACCTTATTTTAGGTCTCATCGTCTGCTTCTTCCTCGTTTCAAGTGAGGATCTTATTGGTACAAACGAGATTCTTCAGTTTTATGATGGCTCAGTTTCCTCCGAGAAGCTTCAGGTGGGCGATGAAATAATCGAAATCGACGAAAAAAGAGTTTTTTCCGATTACGATATCAGCTTTCTTATGCAGCGAAACGGTACAGGCTACTATGATTTTGTCGTAAAGCGTGACGGCAAAAAGGTTGTCCTTGAGGATGTACCCTTCGCAAAAAGAACAAGCGGCAACTTCACTTACGCTTCCGACTGTACAATCGCCTCTGTTTCAGCAAAGCTTAAAAAAGCAGGCATGAAGGACGGCGATATAATCACCTCAGTAAACGGAGTTCCCGTTGAAAACGGAAACGAGCTTATTATGGCGATTAATATGGATTCGGACTATATCTACGACCTCACCGTAAAAAGAGGGGAGGAGGAGCTTTCCTTCAGCGGTGTGGAGTTTATGACAGCAACTGTATTCGACTTCGTCATTTTAGGTGAAGAAAAGGGTGTACTCAGTGTAACAAAGGCAGCCTTCGGATACGCTCTTTCAATGGGCAGAATGGTATATCTCTCACTCTTCGACCTTCTCAGAGGTCAGTACGGTATGAGTGACCTTGCTGGTCCCATCGGTACAGTGTCAGTTATTACCGATATAGCCGAGACAAGCGTTGTAACGGCAGACTGGACAAGTCTTTTTATGATTCTTGCGATGATAACCATAAATATCGGTCTTTTCAATCTTCTTCCCGTACCGGCTCTTGACGGCGGACATCTGTTCTTTATGTTTATAGAGCTTATAGTAAGAAAGCCCATACCGCAGAAATATGCTTCATGGATTCACGCTGCGGGACTTGTACTTCTTCTTATATTTATGGCGCTTATATCCTTCAGTGACCTTTATAAATGGATTTCGGGAATCGGCTTCTATTAAAAAATTCTTTTAGGGGTGTTGAAAAATGAGAAGAGAAAGCAAAAAGGTTAAGGTAGGTAATATTTATATTGGCGGTGACAGTAAAATCACTGTTCAGTCAATGCTCAATATACCCGCTCACGATATAGAGGGTAATGTTCAGCAGGCACTCAGACTTCAGCAGGCAGGCTGTGAGATTATCCGTGTTGCAGTGCCCGATGAGGAGGCTGTGAAAACAGTAGCCGCCCTCAAAAACGCCCTCACTGTACCCGTTGTTGCAGATATACATTTCAACCACAAGTTAGCACTTATGAGCATTGATGCGGGTGTCGATAAGGTACGAATCAACCCGGGCAACATCGGTGCTGACGAAAATGTAAAAGCGGTTGCCGATAAGTGTCGTTTACACAATGTACCCATAAGAATCGGCGTAAATTCAGGCTCCGTTGAAAAGGAGATTCTTGCACGCTTCGGTGGCCCTACTCCCGAGGCAATGGCTGAAAGTGCCATGTACCACGTACGTCTTTTAGAAAAATACGATTTTGACGATATAGTAATTTCAATCAAGTCCTCAAATGTTGTGAATATGATTGAAGCCTACGAAAGAGTAGCTTCGATGTGTTCGTATCCCTTGCATCTCGGTGTTACCGAGTCAGGCACTGAAAGAATGGGGATTATCAAGTCCTCGGTCGGTATCGGCTCACTCCTCATAAGGGGAATAGGCGATACAATCCGCGTTTCACTTACCGATGACCCTGTAAAGGAGGTTTATGCGGGTAAGGATATCCTCAAGGCAATCGGCTTTGACAATGAAAGTCCGAAACTCGTTTCCTGTCCCACCTGCGGCAGAACAAAAATCGACCTTATTTCTCTTGCGAAAGAGGTTGAAGATAGGCTCAGAGATGTGAAAAAGAGCATCACCGTTGCAGTTATGGGTTGTGTAGTAAACGGCCCCGGCGAAGCGAGAGAGGCTGACATCGGCATTGCGGGCGGCGACGGCTGTGCAGTAGTTTTCAAAAAAGGTGAGGTACTGCGCAAGGTTCAGGAAGAAAACATAGTTGAAGAACTTTTCAAAGAAATAGAACTTTTATAATATACGGTGAATTTAAATGAATAACAGATTTGAGGAGCTCTTCGGTACCTTTCACGATGAAAAGCTACACGAGGTGTTCCAAGATGCACAGATAGAAAACGTAAGAATATCAATGGAAAAAAAGAGCATCGAAATTGATGCTTTTTTTCCCGTTATTGTAACATATGAAATTTTGCAGAAGGCAGAGAGTGTACTCAGAGAAAACCTCTCAGTAAACGGTGTGACTCTCTTCCCGAAAATGCCCGCTGAGGTTTTCAGTGAGGCTTATTTCGGTACTCTTGTCGATGAAGCCAACCTTGCTATTGCCGCTACCAACGGATTTTTTGCCGACAGCAGTGCAGTTTTTGATGGCAAGGTGCTTCGTGTTGAGCTTTTCCACGGCGGCGGAGATATTCTCAAGGGTGTCGGTGCGGCGGAGTTTATGGAAAGACTTATTATGAAACGGTTCGGCAGAAGCGTCAAGGTTGAATTCTGCGGTACAACGGAGCTTACAATGAGCGACGAGCAGATTGAGTCCTTCCACAAAAAGGCAGAGGAGGAAAACCTCGTAGCAAAGGGCTTTGACCCCACTATGGTTTTAGCTCCCAAACCAAAGGAGCATAAGGTTGTTGAGGGCATACCTCTTTACCTTGAAACTGCAAAGCCTATATACGGCAATAAAATAACCAAAAATCCCGTCAAGCTCATTGATATCACTCCTGAAGACGGCTCCTGCATTGTATGGGGCGATGTTTTCGGCTTTGAGAGCAGAGAGACACGTGATGGCAGAAGAAATATCATAACCTTCAATATTACTGACGGTACATATTCCTATACCTGTAAGGTCTTTGAACTGAAGGAAAACTGTGAGGCAATACTTTCAAAGGTTAAGGATGGAGTAACTGTTATGCTCCGCGGTGACCTTGCTTTTGATAAATTCTCAGGTGAGAATGTAATTTCGCCCAGAAGTATCAGCCTTGTGGAGAAAATTCCCAAGACCGACGACGAAGAGGAAAAGAGAGTTGAGCTTCACCTTCATACAAAGATGTCAATGATGGACGGTCTTACCGATGCGAAATTCCTTGTTAAGCGAGCAATCGATTGGGGACATAAGGCTATTGCCATCACAGACCACGGCGTAGTACAGGCTTACCCCGAAGCGGTCAAGGCGGCGGGCGGTAAGATAAAGATTATCTACGGTATGGAAGCTTATTATATGGATGATACCAATATCAGCTTCGAGGATTGGAAGAAGGGTAAGAACAAGTATTTCCATATGATAATCCTTGTAAGAAATCTTACAGGTCTGAAAAATCTCTATAAGCTTATTTCCTATTCGAACCTTACATATTTCTACCGCAGACCCATTATTCCGAGAAGCGAGCTCATAAAGCACCGTGAAGGACTTATAATCGGCTCAGCTTGTGAAGCGGGTGAGGTATACAGAGCAATTGCAGACGGCAAGAGCGACGAAGAAATTCTTAAGCTTGCTTCCTTCTACGATTATCTCGAGGTACAGCCCTGCGGCAATAACGAATATATGATACGCTCTGAAAAATTCCCCAATGTCAAGAGCAAGGAGGATATTCAGAACTTTAACCGTAAGGTAATCCACGTTGCCGACGCTCTGGGTAAAATGACCGTTGCTACCTGTGACGTACATTTCCTTGACCCGGGAGACGCAAAATACAGAGCAATCCTTATGGCAGGTCAGGGCTTCCCTGATGCGGATAATCAGGCGCCTCTTTATTTCCGTAACACCAAGGAAATGCTTGCCGAGTTTGATTTTCTCGGTGAAGAAACTGCAAGAGAGATTGTTATAACAAACACAAATAAAATTGCGGATATGATCGAAAAAATCATACCCATTCCCTCGGGTAACTATCCTCCCTCACTTGAAGGCGCCGACGAGGAGCTTACAAGACTCTGCTGGGAAAGAGCGAAGTCACAGTTTGGTGACCCCGTACCCGAGTACGTTGCAAAAAGACTTGAAAAAGAGCTTACCTCAATCATAAAGCACGGCTTCGGTGTTCTTTATATGATTGCACAGAAGCTTGTTAAAAACTCCGAGGAGCACGGCTATCTCGTAGGCTCACGAGGCTCCGTTGGCTCGTCCTATGTTGCCAATGCCTCAGGTATTTCCGAGGTTAACCCTCTTGCACCTCATTACCGCTGTCCCAAGTGCCGCTACAGTCAGTTCTTCCTCAAGGGTGAGGTCGGCTCAGGCTATGACCTTCCTCCTCTCGACTGTCCCGACTGCGGTACTCCCATGGTACGTGACGGCCACGATATTCCCTTCGAAACCTTCCTTGGCTTCAAGGGTGATAAGAGCCCTGATATCGACCTTAACTTCTCGGGTGAATATCAGTCGAGAGCTCACCGCTACACCGAAACACTTTTCGGTGACGGATATGTTTTCAAGGCGGGTACTATCGCAACTGTTGCTGATAAAACTGCTTACGGCTACGTTAAAAAGTACCTTCAGGAAAGAAACATCGTTGTTTCAAGAGCAGAGGAGGACAGACTCACAAGAGGCTGTACCGGCGTTAAGAGAACAACGGGTCAGCATCCCGGTGGTATGGTTGTTGTACCGAATTCCTTCGAATTTTCCGATTTCACTCCCGTTCAGCATCCCGCCGACGATATCAAGAGTGATAACACGACAACCCACTTCGACTTCCACGCTCTTCACGATACAATTCTGAAGCTTGATAATCTGGGTCATGATGTTCCCTCACTTTATAAGCACCTCGAGGATCTTACCGGTATACCTCCTATGGATACCGATATCTGCGATCCGAAGGTCTATGAGCTTATCTTAAGCCCCGAGCCTTTAGGTGTAACCGCAGAGGATATTGACTGTCCCACGGGTACACTTTCTATTCCTGAAATGGGTACCCCCTTTGTTATACAGATGCTTCTTGATGCGCAACCCAAGAATTTCTCCGACCTTCTTCAGGTTTCGGGTCTTTCTCACGGTACTGACGTTTGGCTGGGTAATGCCCAGGATCTTATCAAGGATGGTATATGTACTATTTCCGAGGTTATCGGTACCCGAGACAATATTATGGTGTACCTTATGCATAAGGGAGTTGAGCCGAGTGTTGCCTTCAAGATTATGGAAATCGTACGAAAGGGTAACGCTACCAAGCTTCTCACTCAGGAACATATTGATACGATGAAGGAAAATGGCGTTGAGCAGTGGTACATCGACTCCTGTATGAAAATCAAGTATATGTTCCCGAAGGCTCACGCAGCGGCGTACGTAAGTGCGGCACTCAGACTCGGTTGGTATAAGATTTACTATCCGCTCGAGTACTATGCAGCGTTTATGACCGTACGAGGCGGTGACCTTGAAGCGGCAACAGTGCTTCAGGGCAGAGATGCAGTCAAGCGCAGAATGGCTGATATTAAAATCAAGGGTAAGGATGCTCTTCCCAAGGAGCTTAATATGTATCCTACACTGCAGGTTGTTAACGAAATGATGGCGCGAGGTGTGGAATTTCTTCCCGTTGATATTTATAAGTCTACCGCTACCACCTACGAAATCGAAGACGGAAAAATCCGTATGCCCTTCGGTGCTCTTGCAGGTGTAGGTGAAAATGCGGCTATTGCTCTTGCTCAGGCGAGAGAAGGAAACTCCGAATTCGTTTCGATAGACGATTTTGCGCAGAAGGCATCAGCCTCAAGTGCGGTTATCGATGCTTTGCGTCAGGTAGGCGCCTTCAGAGACCTTCCCGAAACAAGACAGATGAGTCTTTTCGATATGTAATTTTAAGGGAATAGCTAATAGGGTGACATTACCTTAAAAACTAATCCCTAATCCCTAGTCCCTAGTCCCTAGTCCCTTTTAATACCACCTAACTACAAAAAATATATCTAAAGGAGTATAACTATGTCAAAGATTTTTGCTCACAGAGGCTTCAGCGGAAAATATCCCGAAAACACAATGCTCGCATTCGAAAAGGCTGTTGAAATCGGAGTTGACGGTATCGAGCTTGACGTACATCTTACAAAGGATAACGAAATCGTTATCATACACGATGAGGATATCAAGCGCACCTGCGACGGTGAAGGCCTTGTAAAGGATATGACTCTTGAGGAGCTTCGCAAGTTTGATGCTTCCGCTACCTTCAGAGGTCAGTACGGCTTCTGCGGTATCCCTACTCTTCGTGAATATTTTGAGCTTGTGAAGGATACACCCATCATTACAAACATTGAGCTTAAAACAGGCGTATACGAATATCATACCATTGAGCAGAGAGTAATTGATATGGTAAGAGAATTCGGTCTTTCCGATAAGATTATCTTCTCATCCTTCAATCACTTTACTGTTAAGCGCTGTGAGGAGATTGCTCCCGAAATCAAGAGAGGCTTCCTTACAGGCGACTGGCTTTACGATTTCGGTAAGTACACTGCCGAAAGAAATGTACAGTGCTGCCATCCCTGGCACGTATCCTTAAGCGAGGAAACTGTAAAGGAAATGCACGATGCGGGTTGTGAAATCAACACCTGGACAGTTAATGAATATGAGGATATAAAGAAGCTCAGCGCATGGGGAGTAGACAGCCTTATCGGTAACTTTCCCGACAGAATGATTGAGGTTTTAAGATGATTTATAAAATTATCAGAAAATTCCTTGATGCGATGCTATATAACCGTGCCGACGATATGGGTATTCTCTATTACTTCAGCGAAAAGGATTTCCCCGGTCTTGTGAAGGAGGATTATACCTTCAAATCAAGAGACGGACACGACCTTGTAGGCGGATTTTATTACTACGAGGGCTATAATCCCGATCGCCTTATAATCTTCGACCACGGTATGGGCTCAGGTCACAACGGATATATGAAGGAAATCGAAATGCTTTGCCGTAAGGGTTACAGAGTACTTTCCTATGACCATACGGGCTGTATGAAGTCGGGCGGTGCTACAACAGGCGGCTTCCTTCATTCACTTATTGATCTTAACGATTGTATAAACTCTCTCAAAGCAGACGAAAAATATAATAAGCTTGATTTATCTGTTATAGGTCACAGCTGGGGCGCATTTTCAACACTGAATATCTGCGCTCTTCATCCCGAGGTGAGCCATATTGTTGCTATGTCGGGTTTTGTTGGTCTTGAAGCTATATTCAAGCAGTTCCTTTCTGTCTTTTATAAAAAGATTTATCTAGAGGAAGCGGCAAAGGAGCCTGAGTTTGCAAAATACAATGCAATTACTTCCCTTGAAAACAGTAGCGTGAAGGCTCTTATCATCCATTCAGACGATGATAAAACAGTTAATTGCAAAAAGCATTTTGAGGTTATGAGAAATGCTCTTTCACATAAGGAAAACATTGAGTTTCTCAAGGTAAGCGGCAAAAACCACAATCCCAACTATACTGAAAATGCCGTTAAGCTTGCGGGCGAAATGTTCAAGGCTTATTCGGATAAGCTCAAGCACAATTATTTCGATTCTGCCGAAAAACGTAAGGCTTTCAGAGAAAACTATGATTGGGATAAAATAACCGAGCAGGATGAAAAAATCTGGGAAAAGATTTATGCCCATCTTGAAAAGTAAGGAATACAGATGAAAATAGGAAATATAGAAATAAATTCACGCTCTGCGGCACTTGCACCTATGGCGGGTGTTGCAGACAGAGCCTTCCGTGAGCTTTGCGTACGCTACGGTGCAACTTATGTTGTCAGCGAAATGGTATCAAGCAAGGGTCTTACAATGTGCGACAGAAAAAGCAAAAAGCTTCTTTATCTTTCTGATGAGGAAAGACCTGCGGCGGCACAGATTTTTGGTAGCGACCCGAAAATTATGGCTGAAAGTGCAGTGAGCTGTCTTGCGTATAAGCCCGATGTTATCGATATCAATATGGGTTGTCCTGCACCGAAGATTGCAGGTAACGGCGGCGGAAGTGCTCTTATGAAAAATCCTCAGCTTGCAGAGGAGATAATGCGTGCGGTAAAGGAAGCCGTTGATATTCCCGTAACGGTGAAATTCCGTCTCGGCTGGGATGCGGACAGTATAAACTGCATCGAATTTGCACAAAGAGCACAAAGAGCGGGTATGGATGCAATAACTCTCCACGGCAGAACACGTCAGCAGATGTACGCACCGCCCGTTGATCGCAAAATGATAGCAGAGGTCAAAAGAAATATAGATATCCCCCTTATTGCAAACGGTGATATTGTCGACGGTATTACTGCGGCACAGATGATAGAGGAAACAGGCTGTGACTATCTTATGGTAGGCAGAGGTGCTCTCGGCAGACCTTGGGTATTCAGTCAGATTACTGCTTACCTTGAGCACGAGGTGGTTCTTCCTGAGCCTCCCGTCAGTGAGAGAATGAGGGTTATGGTTGAGCATATTAAAAAGATATGCGAATACAAGGGTGAGCGTATCGGTATCCGTGAAGCGAGAAAGCACGCTGCCTGGTATATTAAGGGTATTCATGGTGCGGCGGCATATCGTCAGCAGGTGGGTATGCTTGAAAGTATTGAACAACTTGAAGAATTGGCGTTCAATATAGTCAGAGAAAATATGTGACAGAAGGTGACACGATGAAACTTCTTGTAATAGACGGTAACAGTATCGTCAACAGAGCCTTTTACGGTATAAAGCTCCTGACCACAAAGGACGGACAGTTTACAAATGGTATATACGGCTTTCTCAATATTCTCATAAAGCTTCGTCAGGAATGTGAGCCTGATTGCGTTGCCGTTGCCTTTGATCTTAAGGCTCCAACCTTCCGTCATAAGATGTATGAGGAATACAAGGCGGGTAGGAAGGGTATGCCTGATGAGCTTCGCAGTCAGATGCCTGTACTTAAGGAGCTTCTTACCGCCCTCGGCTACAAAATAGTCGAAAAGGAAGGCTATGAGGCTGATGATATTCTCGGTACTCTTTCGGCACAGTGCAAGGGTGAGGATAAATGCTTCATTGCAACGGGAGACAGAGACTCACTTCAGCTTGTAAGCGATAATACTACCGTACTTCTTGCCGCAACAAAAATGGGTAAGGCTATCACTACTCCCTATGATAAGTCAAAGCTTATGGAGGAATACGGAGTAGAGCCTAAGGGTATGATTGAAATCAAGGCTCTTATGGGCGACTCCTCGGATAATATACCCGGTGTTGCAGGTATCGGTCAGAAAACTGCCGGTGACCTTATTCAGAAATACGGCAGTATCGACTATATATACGAGCATCTTGATGAGCTTGATATCAAAAAAGGTGTCCATGATAAGCTTGAAGTGGGAAAGGATAGTGCTTATCTCAGCCGTACATTGGGTACAATCTGCCTTGAAGCACCCGTTTCACTAGATATGAATGACTATCTTATCGGTGAGGGAGATGTTTCAAAGGCGATAAAAATGCTTGTTAATCTTGAAATGTTCGGTATTATTGAAAAACTCGGACTTACAAGAGAGCAGATGGAAATCCCCGCCGAAGAAAAGGAAGCGGTCAAGTGTGCCTTTTCTGAAGAGGATGACCTTTACGGCTTTATCGGTGAAATAAAAAAGAGCGGCAAGGCATATTTCGTTACCGATTATGCAGGTGACGGAATAAAGGGAATGTACTTTGTGATCGACGGTGGAGTAAAATACATCGATGCCGCAAGGCTTGATTTTTATGATTTCTTTTCAATGCTGGCTTCTTCCGATTGCGAAAAGCATACAAGTGATGTAAAGGAGCTTTATAAGTTTGCCTTTTTACACGGCTATGAATTCAGAAACATTAAAACCGATACCTCACTTATGGGATATATTCTTAACCCTGCGGCAAACAGCTACGATGTGCTCCGTCTTGCTGATGAATACGGCATTACCGTACCTGAAATCGAGTGTGCCGAGGAACATAAAGACTGTGCTTTACGCTCGGCAGTTATGAAATCTCTTAGTGAGACTCTTGCTGAGAAAATAACCGAAAACAATCAGCAGAAGCTCTTTTATGATATAGAGCTTCCTCTTGCAAAGGTACTTGCAAGTATGGAAAACGAGGGCTTCCTTGTTGACAGAGAGGGCATTGAGCGCTTCGGTGCGGATATGTCCGAAAAGATAGATGTTCTCACTACGAGAATTTACGAGCAGGCGGGCTGTGAATTCAATATCAATTCACCTAAGCAGCTCGGTACCGTGCTTTTCGAAACATTAGGTATCCCTTCAAAGAAAAAGACTAAAAACGGCTATTCTACCAATGCAGAGGTTCTTGAGGAACTTGCTGATGAATATCCGATAGTAAAGGATATTCTTGAATACCGTACTCTCGCAAAGCTTAAGTCAACCTACTGTGAGGGACTTCTCAAGGTTATCTGTGCAGACGGAAGAATCCGCTCCACTCTTAACCAGACCGAGACAAGAACAGGCAGAATTTCCTCTCTTGAGCCGAATCTGCAGAATATTCCCGTACGAAGTGAAATCGGCAGAGAGATGAGAAAATTCTTTGTTGCCTCTGA
>JAFZFT010000065.1 GCA_017555765.1 Clostridia bacterium
GCACCAACAAAAAGACCACATTTGTCTACTAGACAAATGTGGTCTTTTTGAATGATGTTTGCCTGCGATAAATGATGTCGCTGCGCTAATGTTTGTGGCAAACATCGCATCATTG
Source organism: Clostridia bacterium (assembly GCA_017555765.1). Lineage (GTDB taxonomy): Bacteria > Bacillota > Clostridia > Oscillospirales > Acutalibacteraceae > UBA6857. Next base: position 116 of record JAFZFT010000065.1, read on the forward strand.
CGAATGAAATGAGCAACATCATTATGCGAAGCATAACATCATATCGCCGCAGGCGATGCATCATTGAAAAACCAAACAAATTATGGTATAATCAATTATACAAACTTGAATTTAGCGGAGGTAAGATATGCTTGAAAAGATGAGTGATTTCTTCGAAGCAAGACTTGATGGATATGATGAGCATATGCTGACCAACATAGAATCCGCAAAAGAATTTTATCCTTTTACTGCGAAGCAGTTGCCAACTACCGCGAACTGCCACATACTTGATTTGGGATGTGGCACAGGATTAGAGTTGGAAGAATACTATTTGCTAAATCCGTCCGCAAGAGTAACGGGTATTGATTTATCGCAAGGAATGTTGTCGGCTCTAAAAAAGAAATTTGCTGACAAAGACATTACTTTGATTTGCGATTCCTATTTTGATGCGCCTTTTGACGTGTCTTTGTTTGATGGTGCGGTATCGGTGGAGAGTTTGCATCATTTCACAAAGGAAGAAAAAGTCCCTTTATATGCAAAACTGCATAGAGCACTAAAAGACGGTGGATATTTTTTGCTGACAGACTACTTCTCGTTATCCAATGAAGAGGAACAGATGCACCGACAAAATTTGATTGCATTGAAAGCAGAGCAAGGAATTGCTGACGATGCATTTTACCATTACGATACCCCACTTACAGTAAAACACGAAACAGAGGCTCTTTTGGAAGCAGGTTTTTCTTCTGTAGAGGTGCTGGAAAATTGGGGAGCGACCTATATCATAAAAGCAGCTAAGTAAATTCCAATTTGTCAAACAGTATACTTGCGCACCCTTTCGCTTTTTTGCCCCCATTTACACACTGTTATACTGTTCTTTCTTTTATCCACCCCTCATAAAACATATTCTCCGCTGATGAATAACAGCTTTTACATTTCAGAGCATTGTTGTGCTTTTTTAGCACAGCGATGCTTGTTTTTTTGCTTTAAATCCACTATGATGTCATATTTTCAATAAGGAAATAATTTGAGAGAAAATTTTTGATAAGTTGAAAAATTTGTTTTTATCCGCTTTTATTTGTAAGCAGTTTGTAATATGCAGTGGGGTATAATGGATAAGAAAAATCAAAGGAGATGACAGAAATGACTTTTGAAATCATAAAAAATGCAGAAGAAACTACTATCGGGCTTGTAGGAAGACTTGACACAAGCACTGCACCTGATTTGAGTAAAACCATCAACGAAGATATCGCAGATACCGAGAATCTTGTTCTCGATTTTAAAAAGCTTGAGTACATTTCCAGTGCGGGCCTCAGAGTACTTCTTTCTGCACAAAAGAAAATGCAGAAGCTCGGAACAATGAAGGTCACAAATGTTTGCGATGATGTTATGGAAGTATTTGAAATGACCGGCTTTTCGGATATTTTAACGATAAGATAAAAGTTATACTTAAAAATCCTGATAAATAAAAAAACAGTCGTAAGAGGGAAGAGGAAGGTATGGAAAAAATGAAGTACAAGCTGGGCGTGATGGATCTGTATCCGATCGCCGCCAATAAAACACAAATTGAAAATAATCCTTTTGTTCAGGCTAAGTTAAAGGAGCCGGTGGACGAAGAGCGCTTATATGCAGCAGTAAAGCAGACCTTGAGTGAGTACCCGCTGTTTGCCTGTACTCTGCGATATAATAAGGGCTATTATCTTGAAACAAACGATAAGGATTTTCAGCTTATCCACGCGGCTGAAGAGAACAGACCCCTTGCCTTCGGTGATGCTACAAACGGATTTTTGTGGCAGATGTGTTATGATAAATACACCGTTTCCTTTGAATGGTGCCACGCGGTCAGCGACGGCAGAGGCGGCTTTGCATTCTTTTCCTCGGTACTGTGTCATTATTTCGGTGCGGACAGATTGGTAGAGCCTGCTTTGGAGCTTGGTCTTGAAAGCTTCTACGATAAAGCGGAGAAGGGTATTCCTCAAAAGAAGCAGGAGAAGGGATTTGCCGCCGATGCACTTCCCTTTATCAAACGCGGCTATAAAACAGATTGCCACATTCTGAAGGTACCGATGATTGAGGTGCTTACCGCCGCAAAGAAGAGTGATTCCTCTCCCGCTGCAGTACTGCCTCCCTTGATTTCTATGGCACTGCGCAAGCATATGGACCCGAAGGTAAAGAACAAAAATGTCAGCTGTAATGTGGTAATTGACTGTAGGGGACCGATGCGCTTCCAGACAATGCATAACTGCATTGTTTCCAAGAATATTACATACATTGACCGTTATGACTCGATGGATTTTGCTCTCGTCAGTACTATTTACCGTGCACTTCTCGACCTTGCTGTGCAGCAGGAAAATATTGTAAAGGCAGCAACGGAAACCGTTGATATGATAAAGCCCATCGTTGCCGTAAAGCCCCGCTTTATGCAGAAGGCTCTTGCAAAGGTCGTTGCGGGTGTGATGAAGCATTCGGAAAGCAATTTCACCTTCACCTATCTTGGCAGAGTGGATTTGCCGGAGGAAGTAATGGCCGGTCTTGATGACTTCTATTTCCGCTCCTGGACAGATTTCGGTGAATGTAATGTTGCCGCTGTTGATTTCGGCGGTACGCTGATTCTGAATATTTGCGAAAACTATCAGGATAAGCAAATTATTCCTGATCTGATTGATATCTGTCGCACAGTAGGCATCAATTTTGAAACAGTGGATGAGCTTACCTATGAGCAGGCAAATCTGAGGCTTTCAATCTGAAGCACGAAGCATACACTAAACCAACACCGCCACGGATTTCTCCGTGGCGGTCGCTTTTATCAGTACGGATAAAACTATTTCACTGTTTTTTTAGAAAAGGGGAGTATCGTTTGTATAAAATAAACCTTAAATAAATTTTGTTGCATTATAGATTGTTTTGTGCTATCATTGTTTTGTGCTTGTTTTACGGCACAAAAGAGAAAGTCAAAAGGGAGGATTCGGTTATGAAGAAAATTGTTTGCGAATTGTGCGAATCAATGGAATTTGTCAAAGATGGCGGAATGTTTATCTGCCAATCATGCGGCACTAAGTACACTCTTGAAGAAGCTAAGAGGATGATGAAAGAGGTTGATGGAGAGGTCTCTGTCTCGGCGGCACAGGCTCCCTCCGCTGATTCTAATAAGCAGCAGATTGAGAATTTTTTGGTGCTTGCTGCAAATGCTTTTCAGTCATGTAATAATAAGGAAACTGAAAGCTATTGCAATAAAATAATCGAGTTGGATGTTACTAACTACAAAGCTTGGTTCTTGAAAGGTCAGGCTATTGCTTGGCAGTCAACTTATGAAAAAACGAGAGTTTCGGAAGGTGCAAATGCAATGCGTAAGGCATATGATTATGCACCTGAAGAAGAAAAAAAAGAGTTTGCAAAAAAATCTCTCGATGCAATTAAAAATGTTTGTAATGGTTTGGCTGAACTTGCTAAAAGCAAATATGAAATTCTCCCGGAAGAGGTGGATAGATTAAAATTTGTTGAGTTTTTAAAAACTTGTTACGATGCTACCGAAAGTTTCGAGGGCATATCTAAAGAAATATCTGAATATGCTACAGCTGTGCTCAAGGAACATCGTCGTTTTTCAGCTAAGCAGATGAATCTTGCTGGAGTTGGTGCGATGAGAACTGTTCGTGCAAAATGGCGTGCTATTTCGTATCCGAACAAAGCTTCTTGGGACACTTATATGATCTGGTTCATCGAAATACACACGATATTGGAGCTTTCTGTTGATTGGGGCAAGAAAGAAAATGAAGAAGTGAATGAACTTATCAAAAGATATGAGGATTATATTGTTGCTGTTAGAGAGCCGATTAGTGCAAAAAGTTATAGGCAGGAGTGGAATAGTTGGACTAACAGCTTTGAGTGGGTGACAGATTATTCTTTAACACCTGCTTCGATAGAGAATAGAGAGCGGTTGATAAAAAATGCTAAAAAGGAAATCGAAAACCTTAAAAGAAAGAGCAGGGAGGCTGATATAGCCAAAAAGAAAGCTGCGGAACAAGCAAAGCGTGATGCCGCAAATGCTTATTGGGCGGAACATAAGGAAGAAAAAAACAAGCTCTTAACCGAGCAAGGAAATTTGATGTCTAAGCGTGCTAAAATAAAGAATGAAATCGACAGTCTGCAGAAGCAGATTGTAGAACTGATGGCTGCGGTAGAAGATGTTTCTTTTAAAGCTGAGATAGATAAGCTTCTTGAGCAAGATGCAGAGCTTAGGACGAAGAGAGCTAGCCTTGGTATTTTTGCAGGAAAAGAAAAGAAGCAGATTGCTCAGGAAATTGTTGATGTTGAAGCGGCAATAAATGAGTTGAAGGAAAAAGAAAAAGAAGCAAAGAAGGCCAAGTCCGAAGAAGCGAAAGCAAAGGTTGAGCCTTTAAAGGTAAAGCAGAATGAACTTAACAAGGAATTGGATGCTGTAAATAGGAAAATATCTAACATTGAAGCCAAGTTGCGCAGCGTTCCCGGAAAATAATTCTTTGAACAGTCGGGTGTCGGATATACATTATTGCTTATTTTAGTATAAAATTAAAAGGTAGATACGTCTGTGTATCTACCTTTTATTATTTGTTGTCTAACTATTATTTTACTGTAATCTCAACTGCACCTGCACCGCTTACATATCCGCCCTGATAGTAAAGTGACGAATTAACTGTTACAACTGCGTTTTCGGGTACGCTCATAACTGCGTTCACACCCTGAGGGATAGTGAGATTGATTATGTACTCTCCGCCGACCTTTTCGTAGCTGAGTGTGATTAAGCCCTTTACAGTGGGTACTGTACAGCTCATACTGTCTGACATAGTGTACTGCGGGTCTATTTTAACCGCTTCATATCCCGCCTCAAGAGGGGAAATACCCGCAAAATGCTTGCTCATTATAACGAGAGGACCGCCGCTCCAGGCGTGATTCATAGTACCCTGCCATGAGTTCCAGAATTCCCACAGAGTGGAGTAATCCTCGGTTACCATATCCTCGTAACGGTCCTTGATGCGGTCTCTTGCCGCCTCGTAGTCACCCATTTTACAAAGAGCCTCGAGTACGTAATATTCCATATAGGGGCTTGAATTTTGTGTGGTTGTCAGTACATTTAAAATTGTTTCGTACTGAGCTTCATCTGCAAGTCCTGAAAGCACTGCAAGTGCATTTGCTCTGTCATCGGGCTTTCTTACATCCTTACTTTTGTAGCCGCTTTCTGTCCAAAGGGACTTGTAGCCCTCAGCAATGAGTGCCTTTCTTTCGGTGATGAAGGGGATATCCTCATCTCTGCCGATAAGCTGAGCCATTGTCTCGGTGGAGGAAAGTGCATAGTAAACCCATGCGTTTTCAATAGCGGTCATATCTGCCTTGTCGCCCCAGTCAGGCCAATCCCATGAGCCGCTGCGGTGTATAACAAGGTTGTTGTCACCCATCTCCCAAAGCTTGAGATAGTTGAGAGAAGCGTCGTAAACCTTTTCGATGAAGGCGATATCACCGGTATATTCATAGTAGGTGAGGAAGCCTACAATACCCGCAAGCTGCTGTACGGGAAGCTCGAAGTAGTCGCCGTCTATGGGTACAACGGTCTGAAGTACATTACTTTCGTCGGTGTGGGAGAGCATAGCCTCCACACCCTTCTGATAGAGAAGATAGGAGTTGCTGTCCATGGAGTACATGGTCATAATCATTTCATTTGTAACGTCGCCCCACCACTGAGCTCTTTCTCTGTCGGGACAGTCCATGAAGTTGTCACGCATTGTAACGTAGAGAGTACGGAGTGACTTCTGCCAGAGAGAATTCATAAATTCATCGTCGCAGCTGAAATAGCCGCTGAATTCACTGTTGTACCCCGTTTCGCGGTACATAAGAGAAACAACCGTAACGCCATAGGGTATATCGTAGGTGATATGCTCACCGTTAACCCAACCGAGGGATTCGAATTCCTGCTCACCCTCTTTGGTTATGTATGTGGTTGAAACCGCACCGCTGAGGGTGTTTTCCGTTGTAATGCGGATTTTCTTACCTGCGGGTGCGATAACCTTGAGGTAGGCGGTAAGCTGAGCGTTGTAGGGCACATCTACTGTGATTTTTTCACCGAGAAGATTCTTAACTGTGTAATTTTCGTACTCATCTGAGTTTTCGTAAGCCTTGAGTCCGTAGTCCTTCAGTAAGGGAATACCGCGGGGATAAAGCTTACCGTAAGGAGCTTCACCGCCAAGGCCATATTCCGTTGCATTCTCCCAATCTGAGGTGTCGAAGTCGGCATCTGTCCAGTCGCCCATATCCTTTCTTGCGTCAAAGTAAATACTGTACTCGGGAAGTCGGTAGTTGGGCGGATAAAGAGCGCTGTCAATGTAAGCGGGATTTCTCTTTACCTTCCAACTGTTATCCGAAACAATGGAGATATCCTCACCGGTTGCCTCGAATATGAAGCCACCCTGACCGCTTCCGTGATAGGAGTAGCTTGTTTCGTCGCCCCAATACCATACGAGGGCGCAGACAGTGTTTTCACCTGCCTTGAGATAGGGGGCGATATCCATGCTGTCATAGTAGCCGCTGTTTTCATCGGGTCCGCGCTTGACACCACCCTCAAAAACGATGTTTTCACCGTTGATGTAAAGCCAGTATTTTGAATCTGCCGAAATGTGAGCGGTAAGCTCATCGGGTACCTTTTCGAGAGTGACCTTTTTGCTCAGGCACATCCAGGTGTTGGTTTTTGTAAGGTTTTCCTCATCCCAAATCCACTTTGCGGTCCAGTCAGCCTTTTCCTCGGTGGGAATCACACTGTATTCAGGTATGCTTTCGGGAATTTCATAATCATTTGCAAATGGCTTCATTTCTTTGGGCCCCCAGGAAAAAATTGAGGAAAGAAAAGCCGCCGCTATTGCAAGGTAAGAAATAATCTGCTGTAAAAACTCCATATTATCAACCCTTCCGATATGTTTTAATCATAATTCTATTCTATCATAGTGCTTGCCGAATTTCAAGAAAAAGCAGAGCATTGATTTTACCTGATTGATTTTTACGGTGCCCCTATGCTATAATAAATACATAAATTTCAGGTAAGAGGTTAGAAATATGCTTGATAAAATTATCTCAGCAGTAAAGCAGGCGGGGGATATTATCCTTTCCGCTCATAATCAGGAGGCATCCGTAACCGCCAAGGAGGGCAAGAAAAACTTTGTAACAAAATACGATGTTGCAGTGCAGGAGTTTTTGTTTGCAAGACTTTCCGAGGCTTTTCCCGAAGCGGAGTTTGTAGGTGAGGAGGGCGAAAGCAATCAGGATAGTAAGGCTCTTCGCTTCATAATCGACCCTATCGACGGCACTACAAACTTTATGCAGGATTTCCGTTGCAGCTGCATTTCTGTTGCTCTTTGTGAGGGTGACGAGGTTCTTGCGGGCGTTGTGTATAATCCCTATACAAATGAAATTTTCAGCGCAGAAAAGGGCAAAGGAGCAAATCTGGGCGGTGAGAAAATAAGGGTAAGCGACAGACCTCTTTCCGACGGTCTAGCTCTTTTCGGTACCTCTCCCTACCATCCCGAAAATACCGACGAAACCTTTGCACTTTTAAGAAAAGTATTCGACCTTTCACGGGATATAAGACGAAGCGGCTCAGCGGCATATGATATCTGTACCGTAGCCTGCGGCAGATGTGAGCTTTTCTTTGAGAAAACACTTCAGATCTGGGATATTGCGGCAGGTACCCTTATTTTAAAGGAGGCGGGCGGTTTGGCAAAAACCTACGAGGGTACCGAAATCAGCTTCAATGCACCCGCAGATGTTGTCTTTGCAAATCCCAAGGCATATGAGGAGTTTGTTGCTCTGCTTTGAATCAGGATGTAGGAAGGTTTTTGTATGTACATTTTAGGTATTGATATAGGCGGCACCAAGTGTGCGGTAATCACCGCCGAATGCTCCGACGGGAATATCAGCATCATAAAAAAGGAAAGGTGCGATACCGACCGTAAGGCTTCTCCCGAGGAGATGATAAAAAGACTTTTCAACCTTGCTGACAGTATCCTTGACAGAAAGCCCGATGCTATCGGAATTTCCTGCGGCGGACCACTTGACAGTGAGAAGGGTATAATAATGAGTCCGCCCAATCTCCCCGGCTGGGATAATGTTGAAATTGTCCGCCTCTTCGAGGAGCGGTACAAGGTTAAGACGCGACTTCAGAATGATGCTGATGCCTGCGCTGTTGCCGAATGGAAATTCGGAGCGGGCAAAGGTGCGGAAAATATGATTTTTCTCACCTTCGGCACAGGTCTCGGTGCGGGTCTTATCCTTGGCGGCAGACTTTACAGCGGTACAAACGGCAATGCGGGCGAGGTAGGACATATCCGTCTCGAACGTTTCGGGCCCGTAGGCTACAGAAAAGAGGGCTCCTTCGAGGGCTTCTGCAGCGGCGGAGGAATTGCTCAGCTCGGATACACCAAGGCACTGGAAAGTGTCAGCTCGGGAGTATACCCTTCTTATTTCAGTGAGGGTATGACCGCAGAGGAGGTAACGGCAAAATCCGTTGCCGAAGCGGCAGATAAGGGTGACGAAACCGCTCTTGAGGTTTACAGAATCTGCGGTGAATATCTCGGCAGGGGACTGTCCCTTCTGATTGATATACTCAACCCTCAGACAATTGTACTCGGCAGTATTTTTGCCCGCTCGGGTCACCTGCTCGTTGAGAGTATGAAAAAAGAAATAGAAAAAGAGGCTTTGCCCCAATCAAGCGGTGTGTGCAGAATTTTACCTGCAAAGCTTGGTGAAAGCATCGGCGATTATGCCGCAATAGCAGCCGCATTGGAGAATTGATATGTTAAATAAGCTTATTGAAAGATACCCCTTAGCAGAGGAAGTAAAAAATGATATAGAAAAGGCGACCGAGGCAATCATAGAGTGCTTTGAGCAGGGCGGAAAGCTCCTGCTTTGCGGCAACGGCGGAAGTGCCGCTGACTGTGAGCATGTCTCGGGTGAACTTATGAAGGGCTTCCTTAAAAAGCGACCTCTTAGTGAAGATCAAAAGGCAGAAATGAGGAAAAGGCTTCCCGATATAGGCGAGGATATCCTTTCGGGTCTTCAGGGTGGTCTTCCGGCTGTTTCTCTGCCCTCAATGCTTTCTTTTAATACCGCCTTCTGTAACGATGCCGATCCCGTACTTGTTTATGCTCAGGCGGTGCTCTCTCTCGGAAGGGAGAATGATATCCTCTTTGCTATAAGTACATCGGGAAGCTCACAGAATGTGTGTGCCGCGGCAAAAACTGCAAGGGCTCTCGGTTTAAAGGTTATCGGTCTTACAGGTCAGGGCGGCGGTGAGCTTAAAAGCCTTGCCGATATCTGCATCTGTGTACCCGAAACAGAAACCTATATAATTCAGGAGCTTCATCTGCCCGTATATCACTGCATCTGTGCCGGGGTAGAAAAGCATTTCTTCAGCGAATAAGTTATATCCCTCTGATTTTCTACAATCAGGGGGATTTTGTCTGTTATTTACATTTAGTTTACTAAAAAACTTACTTTTATTTACTAATGTTATATAAAATGAAGCTGTAAAGCCTCTTCGGAGAATAAAAAAACGGATTGAGAGGATGTTGAATATGAAAATAACATGGTACGGAACTGCAACAATAGGCATTGATGACGGAAAAACAAGGCTGATATTCGATCCCTTTGTGCGTATGAATAAGAAGCTTGAAACCTCACCGATTGAGGCCTTTGCGGGCTTCGATGCGGTGCTTATCACCCACGGACATTTCGACCATATATACAGTATCCCCGAGCTCGCTAAGGTTGATGAAAAAGTGCCCATTTACTGTACAGGAGCGCCGAAAAAGACCCTTGTAAAAAAGGGTGTACCCGAGGAGCGCATAAAGGTATTTGGTTATAACGACGTACTCGAGATAGGTGACTTTAAAATTCGTGTCCATCAGTTCAGACACATCGTTTTCGACCCCGTATATATCCTTTCCGTAGTGCCGAGATGTATTCTGAATTTCCCGAAGCTTTTCTGGGTGGCATACACAAACAGAACAATGCCTATGGGCGGAGAAATCGTTGCCTTTGAGATTGAAAACGGCGGTAAAAAGATATTCCTCACGGGCTCCTTCCGTGACTGCCCTGAAAGGGAATTCCCCAAGGATATCGATATGCTCATTCTCGCTAACGGCGGCAGTGTTTTCGTACCCGAGAAAACAAAGGACTTCATTGCAAAGTATCACCCGAAGAAAATCTTCGTTGACCATTTCGACGATGCTTTTCCGCCGCTTACCCGTGACGTGAGCGTTGAAAGGCTCAGACGTACGGTTGAAAAGAATCATCCCGATATAGAATTTATCAAGCCTGAAATCGGTGAGGCAGTTGAATTATAAATATTGCTGTGCAACCACGCGTCTGACGCGTGGTTGTTGTGATTTCTGTGAATTTGAGATAGCTTTGTGTGTGCAAATCGCTGAAAATAATCTGAGTTTTGCGGGCACTGTTGACTCGGTACTGAGATTGATATAAAATTATGGAAACGAATAAAAACGAGGTGTTTACATGTGGATTTATAAGAAATTCAAGGTCTTTATCAGTATTATGCTTTGTATTTTCACGGGAGGTAATATCTTCTGGGGAATCATCAATTATATCAGAGCAGGAGATGTGGATATGATAGATAACGACCACGCAAAATCATTTTCAACCGAGTATACCGAGCTTGTGCCTTACGCTCAGGAGCACGAGGATACCATAAGCTGGTTTGACGGTATGGTAAGCGGCAATGGTGAAAATGGTGTTGTTGTTGCGGGCTCACCCTACAGCGACAGCTATATCTACAACAACATTAACTTTCTTATGCCTTCCGAGGACCCCCGTTACACTCCCGATGAGGTTACAGATCAGCTTCACGATGCAAGACAGAATGTAATCAACGGAAATGCCGCCTGGGATTGCGACGGCAGACAGTCCACATATTTCTATGCATATCATCCTTCACACGTGTTAAGGACTGATATGACAAAGCTTGCCTACACTGACTATATCCGCTGGACGGATTACGAAACCGCTGAGGTTGGTGTAAAATACACCGATATCCGCGGTACATGGGAAAGAACAACCTTCTCTTCAAGAGCGGATAATGTTACAATCACAAAGATTTCACAGTCAAGCCTTGGTGCAAAAATCAATATGACCATTTCACTTCAGGACTGCTGGTCACTCAGAGGCTTCGGAAACGGCAACGAAAAGGATATGCGCTATAAGAAGCTCGTTGACGACGATGCCAGCTATATCGCACTTATTGCCCATTATCCCTCCTACGAGGGCAGTGAGCTCAAGGACGGCGGCTGGTGCGGTCTTACAAAGGTTATCACTGTGGGCGGTACTCAGGAAAGAGTTGTCCTCGACAGTACAAACGACAGTGAAAATGTAGCGGCAGAGCAGAATGCGGCTATCAGAATTTCCGATGCAAAAGAGGTATACCTTATCACAAAGTCCGACCGTACCTTTGATATGGGTAAGTTTGAGGACTTCAAGGATGCAGAAAGCTACGCTCTTTTAGATGAGCTTGATGCCTATACTACCGAAGTTGCAGAAAAGTACTCAACAGACGGTAAGTTTGATTACGATGCCGCTCTTGCACCTCACGCTGAGGAGCATTCAGCACTCTTCAATGCAGTTAAGCTTGACCTTGGCTCCGACGGCTATGAGGACGTTGCAAACGAGCATCTCATCGCTCTTCAGCAGAAGAGTGAAACCCTTCTTCCCACCCTCGTTGAAAGAGCATATAATCAGGGCAGATACGCTCAGATTTGCTGTGCGGGCTCAACCTTCTCAAGACTCTGCGGTATGTGGCAGGGCGAATGGAATTCCGGCTGGAGAGGTATCTACACAATGGATGCCAACGTAAACCTACAGGCTTCAGGTATGAGTACAGGTAACATCTATGCGGCGGGTGAGGGCTACATCAAATTCGTACTCAAGCAGATTCCCGACTGGGAGGAAAATGCTGCCAAGACATACGGAATGACCGATGCTATTCAGGTGCCTGTAAATACAGACGGTGACAGAGCGATGATGGTCGAATACAGCCGTTGGTACCCGTTCCAGTACTGGAATGCAGGTGCGAGCTGGATGCTTGTTCCCATTTACGAATTCTGGCAGTGCTACGGTAACCGTACTATAGAATATAACGGCGAAATGCTCGACCTTGAAAAGGATATCCTTCTTCCTCTTCTTACAAAGCAGGCAAATTTCTGGGAGCAGCTCTGCACTCCCGAGTACTTCACCGATGTTGACGGCAACGCAAGATACGAGGAGGGTAAGACAAACCTTCTTCCCGGTGAAAAGTATCTTATCATTCCCTCATATTCACCCGAAAACTATCCTCTCGGTGACTATGACTCAACAATTACCGCAAATGCAACTATGGATATTTCCGCTGCCCGTGACGGTCTTCGTATGACAATCGAAATGGAAAAGATTGTAAAGGCTGAAGGCTATGAACAGAGAATTGCAAAGTGGGAAAGACTTCTTGCTCTTCTTCCCGAGTACAAGTACGATGAAAGCGGTGCTCTTTGCGAATGGGCGATGAAGGAGTACGAGGAAAACAATAAGCACCGTCATATCAGCCATCTTTATCCCGCATGGCCCGCTTACGAAACTCAGGGTAATCCCGAGCTTGTAGCGGCTATCAATCAGGCTATAGAAAACCGCAACACCGAAAATCAGGGTGAGGATGATACTGCTTCTCACGGCTGGGTACATAAGGCACTCGTTGCCGCAAGACTCAAGAATGCAGATTCCTGCTATGACTCACTTATGGCTCTTATGGCAGATAATATCTACTATACCTCACTTATGGCTGACCATTATACCCACGGCGGCTGGGGTGTATTCTGTACCGACACAACAATGGGTACAATCGGTATTATCGACGAAATGCTCCTTTACTCAAACACAGGTGTAATCGAAGCCTTACCCGCACTTCCCGATGAGTGGAGCGAGGGTAGTATTGAGGGCCTTCGTGCAAGAACAAATGCCGAGGTTGACCTCAAGTGGACTGCTGAAGAGGTGGAAATCACCATAACAAGTGATGCGGCTCAGACTATTGAAATCCGTGTTTACGGCGGCGAGACACAGACACTTACCTTTGCAGAGGGTGAAACCAAGACAGTAACCTTCCAAAGATAATTTATATAACCCCTGACTGCTGAAGGTCAGGGGTTTGCTTTTTGAGTACTGTTATAGGGACTGCGTGGGAGAAAGCGGTATTGTAAAAAGATAAAAAATGGTGTATGATATAAAAGTAATATAACTGCCCGAGGTGATACTATGCCCCTTCAGATAATCCGTCAGGATATAACAAAAATGAAGGTTGATGCTATTGTCAACACAACGAATAACAATATGATAGGCTACAGCGGTGTAGACCTTGCCGTTCACACTGCCGCGGGCAGAGAGCTTGATTTCTACTGTGCGGAGATAGCTCCTCTCGGTCTTGGTATGGCTAAAATAACGCCCGGCTTCAATCTTGACGCAAAGTATGTTATCCACACTGCGGGGCCCGTATGGAAGGGCGGTCTGAGAGGTGAAAGCATAATTCTCAGGTCATGCTATATTGAGTCTCTTAAGCTTGCAGTTGAGTACGGCTGTGAGTCTGTTGCCTTTCCGCTTATCTCTTCGGGTGCCTACGGATACCCAAAGGACAGAGTGCTTCGCTATGCGGTTGAGATTATAACCGAGTTTCTGCGTGACTATGAGCTTACGGTTTATATCTGCGTTTTTGACCGTACCTCCTATGAATTCAGCCGCGAGCTTTTGTGGGAAATTTCTGCTTTTCTGCAAAGCGACATAGCAGTACATCAGGAAAGTGACGCAAGTATTGAAGAAGCAGTGTATGACAGTGTACCTCTTGCAAGGCGGGAGATATGCAATGCACCGATGCCTTGTGCTTGTGAGAATGCACCCGCACCGACAGAAAAGCAAAGCAGCGTTCAGGGAGTAAGCCTTGAGGAATATATGCGCTCTATGGATAAATCCTTCGCCTATAAGCTCTTCTCTCTTATAGATAAAAGCGGAATGACCGATGTGGAGTGCTATAAAAAGGCAAATATCGATAAGAAGACCTTTTCGAAAATCAAGTGCAATCCCGATACCTATAAGCCCTCGAAGCAGACGGCGGTTGCCTTTGCAATAGCTCTCGGATTAAGTCTTGACGAAACTCAGGAGCTTCTCGCTTCAGCCGGACTTACCCTTTCCCGCTCCTTCACCTTTGATAAGATAATCCGTTATTTCATACAGAAGGAGATATACGATATTTTTGTGATAAACGAAGCACTTTTCGAGTTCGATCAGGTGCTTTTGGGGTGCTGATTTCAAAAGTCTCCCATCAGGCGACCAATTAAATAACACAATTCTGTATACTATGGTTGTAAGGTTGAAGCACACCTTACAGCCATTTTATTTTTTGGAGGTACTTTATTATGACAGGTGCAATTATAGGCGACATCGTAGGCTCACGCTATGAGTTTCACAATCACAGATCAAAGGATTTTTCCCTCTTCACCTTCAGCTGCTTTTTCACGGATGATACGGTTATGACCTTAGCCGTTGCGAAGGCACTGAATAAATACAAAAGTGTAACAGATTACGAAAAATTCAAAAAGACCCTTGTTAAATCTATGCACAAGCTCGGTGATATGTATCCCGAGTGCGGCTACGGCGGAAGATTTTACCACTGGCTGAAGGATAAAATAAATGAGCCCTACAACAGCTTCGGTAACGGCTCGGCTATGAGAGTTTCTCCGGTGGGTTGGTATGCATCCTCACTTGAAGAGGCGGAAAACCTTGCAAGAGCAACCGCCGAGGTTACCCACAACCACCCCGAGGGAATAAAGGGTGCAGTGAGCGTAGCGGGAGCGATATACCTTGCCCGCCACGGAGCTTCAATGGAGGAAATCAGAAAGTACGTAAGCGGATTTTACAATATAGACTTCACCCTCGACGAAATAAGACCGACATACCGATTTAACGAGACCTGTCAGGGCTCAGTGCCTCAGGCCTTCGAAGCCTTTTTCGAGTCGGTAAGCTTTGAGGATGCAATAAGAAATGCAGTTTCCATAGGCGGGGACAGTGATACAATTGCCGCAATAACAGGCTCCGTTGCAGAGGCTTTTTACGGTGTCGACGTGAGCTTGTGGGAAAAGGCTGAATTTTTCCTCGACGAGGAGCTTTTGGAAATCTACTACGAATTCAACAGTAAAAGGAGATAATAAAATGAAAAACAACGTAACAGAGCTTGTATTTATTCTTGACAGAAGCGGCTCGATGGCGGGTCTTGAGGATGACACAATAGGCGGCTTCAACGCAATGCTTGAAAAGCAGAAAAAAGAGGAGGGCGAATGCTTCGTTTCTACCGTACTTTTCAATAATGTAAGCCTGGTGCTTCATGACAGAGTGAAGCTTTCCGAGGTGAAGCCTATGACCGACAGAGAATACATCGTTGGCGGCTGTACAGCTCTTATTGACGCTCTCGGAGGTGCAATACACCACATCGGTAATATCCATAAATACGCCCGTAAGGAGGATGTGCCTGAGCACACGATGTTTGTAATCACCACTGACGGTATGGAAAACGCAAGTCATATGTACTCTGCCGAAAAGGTAAGGCAGATGATTGAAAGACAGAAAGAAAAATACGGCTGGGAGTTTCTTTTTATCGGTGCGAATATTGATGCGGTTGAAACTGCAAGACGCTACGGTATAGACGAGGACAGAGCTGTGAATTACAGAGCCGACGGCAAGGGTACGGGAGTACTTTACGAATCTGTTGCCTGTGCGGTAAGTCAGGTAAGACAGTGCGCACCTCTCGGCAACGAATGGAGAAGCGGCATCGATGAGGACTATGCAAGCCGCGGTGAAAAGTGATAATCTGAGTTGCATCAGCGGTTAAACGGTGGTATAATCATTACATCAACTTATCAAGGAGTCATTCATCCTATGCTTTCAGATATAAAAGTTGCCGTAATAAGAAGCAATCGCAAAACTCTTTCAATTCAGCTCAAAAGCGGTGAAATTATCGCCCGCGCACCACTTCGCATGAAGGATAAGGATATCTATGCCTTCATCGAATCAAAAAAGGATTGGATTGAAAAGCACCTTGCGGCTATAAACGAAAGAGAGAAAAAGCTTTCCGATACAGTACCCTTTACCGAGGATGAATTAAAGACTCTTGCAGAGAGGGCGAAGGTGATTATCCCCGAGAGGGTGAAATACTATGCCCCGAAAATCGGAGTAAGCTATGGCAGAATTACTATCCGCAATCAGCGCACACGTTGGGGAAGCTGCTCGTCGAAGGGCAACCTTAATTTCAACTGCCTTCTTGTGCTTTTTCCTCCTGAGGTAATCGACAGTGTTGTTGTACACGAGCTGTGTCACAGAAAGCATATGAATCATTCTCCCGCCTTTTATGCCGAGGTTGAAAGAGTATTCCCCGAATACAAGCGTTGCAGTAAATGGCTCAAGGTAAACGGTGCAGAATATATGGCGAGGCTGAAATAAGCATAAAAAACCTACGGAATCAATCCGTAGGTTTTCTGTTTAATTAAAGATATTTTTCAATGAGAAGAGCTATAGTTCTGATAAGTGCAGTAATGAATCTGTACATTCTTGCGATGATACCGTTATCCTTGTTGCCTTCGGGTGCGGTGGTGTCCTCAACGAGGGCGAAGCTGTCGTCACGCAGGGTAAATCTGCTTAATGCACCGCTGTCGCAGGTAAGCTCCTCATCTGCAAAAAGGAATATGTCGTAAAGCTCCTTGGTAACTCCGTCGGTTTCGAAGTGACCCGAACCCTTGATAAACCAGGTCTTTTCAGGGAAAAGGCAGGTTGAAGCGTCAACAGTTTTGTCGGGAGATATGAGAGCCATATCCTTACCCTCGAGATATTCATCACTGAAGTATTCACCGATAGGAGCAGTTGTTGCACCGAAGGAGGTGGATTCTGTTTCAATAATCTGATCGCTTAAAAGATGAGCATAATCCTTGAGAGGGATAGTCTTGGTTGTGTAGCGTGAAAGAATTGCGAATTTACCCTCTTCGTCAAAGGCTTTGAGAGTTTCAACGCGGTTGGCTCTTACAGTGTCGTTGTATGCATCTATCTTCCCCTCAAGCACGGAATAATCCTTACCTGCGAGGATTTCGCCGAAGATGTATTCCTTTGCAGCTTCCATATCCTCATCGGGCACCATTGACCACATGGTAGGCCAGCATCCGAGAAGGGGAGCAACAGTTTCTCTGTAAACTGCGGGAGCAAGAGCGGCGATGATTTCATCTGCAAAGCTGTTGAAAAGCTCGAGTACGTGAGCGGAAGAAAGCATATCGAGAACACTTGAGACAAGCTCGTTATATTCGGATTCGCCCATAAGAGCCTTGAGGTAGAGCGCAATACCATCTGCATCAAGGTTTACCTTACCGGTGAAAACGTTACCGACAAGAGCAACGCCGTTACAGGCGGGGCTGTCGAATACCATAGCCGAAACTCTGCCGTTGCCGTACTTTGTAAGGTAGGCGAGTGCAATAGTACTGCCGAGAGAATGGCAACCGAGGGTTACCTTGTCACATCCGCTGAGCTCACATACTGTTTCAATGTACGCGTGAAGACTGTCAGCAATCTCAACGGGGTCACCTCGCCAGTCATAAGAGAAGGTGAGTCTTGCATCGGCACTTACCTCTGTAAGCACCTCGGGGATAATACCTGAGCCCTCTTTGGCACTGCCTGTAGGCTCGTTGAACCAATAAGCAAAGACTTCGTTTACTCTGTCGGTTACTCTGCATACAAGCTTGTCAGTATCCTTGTCCACAGAGAAAGCAATAAGTGAGGGGATAAAGGCCTCGGTTACGATGTTGAGGATGTCCTCTGTTGAAGGGAAGCCGGCGAGTGTATCGGGGTTGTTGATATCGCCGTACACATTACTCGAGGTAAAGCCGGGGATATAAATTACGGGTACATCACGGTCGGGCTCTTCGAAGGCGAGAGCGGCGGATGAAAATGAAAGCAGTAAAAGCGCTGAAAGCAGTACTGCAGTGATTTTTTTAAGGTGTTTCATATTTACTCCTCCTTTTTATAAGTCAAATATATCACAATTATATGGCGGTGTCAATTTAAGAGTGAGACTCAGCAGAAAATATTTTCCAAAAAAGTACGGATAAAAATTTACAAACAGAAAACAGTGTGGTATAATACTGTAAAATGTATAAGGAAGGAAGATAAATATGGAACTCGGAACAGTTGTACTCTTTTTAAAGCAGGTTTTTTCAACTCTGCTTTCACTCTTAATGATGATGTCACCCGCTTTCGGAAGCAATGCTGAAAGCTACAGTGCGAAAAACAGTGAGGAGCTTATTACAAGCTTCGCAGTAGTATCAGACATTCACGTTGAAACAAACAATCCTGAGTCTTATGATAACCTCTATGCAGTGCTTGAGGGCATCAAGGCAGGCGAGGATATCACTACTACCGTTTATACAGGTGACAACACAATGAACGGTCAGATTCTTGAAAGTGTTTTCTTCTATTCAGCAGTAAAGGCTATAATGCCTGCAGAAAATAACTTTGTTCTTGCGGGTAATCACGACTTCGGCAACGGAGATGGCGACTATGAGAGACTTCGTGCAAACTATCTTGCAAATAATGCTCTCTACCTTGGTAATGTAATCGAAAAGGAATACTATTACAGAGTTGTTGACGGTTGCTATATGATTATGCTCTGCTCAGAGGACCCCGGCACAAGCTATTTCACAATGGGTAGTGAGCAGTTCCAGTGGCTCAAGGGCGTACTTGAGGAAGCTAAGCAGGCAGATGCTCCCGTTTTTGTGTTCAACCACTTCCCCCTCAGATATCTCGGTACTCAGGCTGTGAAGAGCGAGATTACTGTTGACGAATTCGGTAAGCTTCTGAGCGACTATGATGTTGAGCTTTATGTTCACGGACATATTCACAACAATGTTGACGGCCCCGATAACTTCTTCAAGTCCTACGGCGTTGACTGTATAAATCTCGGCCGTGTTACAGAGTGCACCGAATACGAGGCAGGTAACGGCATTGTTGTTGAGGTTTACGACGGTGAATTCGTTGTAAGAGCAAGAGATTTCATCAAGGGCGAGTGGATTGAAGGACTCGAATACACATACACTATCGACTAAAAAATAC
>JAFZFT010000066.1 GCA_017555765.1 Clostridia bacterium
CTGTAGCCATTGACTTAATCTTGTTAAACATAATTTTTTACCTCGTTCTTTCTTAATTTTTTTGTTTTGTTCTCTTAACCTGCGTAGTTAAAGAGACCTTCGATTTTGGTTGTAACTGTGGGCATGATAGTTGTGTTGAAGAGAGCGTAAAGACCGCCGAGAAGAAGAGCACCGATAACTACGGCAATGAGAATCTTCACACCTGTATCAACGTAAGCTTCAGCAACAGTACCATCGAGAACGGCATGTGCCTTTGCCATCATTTCGGTTTCCTTAGCAGCAACGAAACCCTTTACCTTGTTTGCTACACCTGTAGCCATTGACTTAATCTTGTTAAACATAATTTTTTTACCTCGTTCTTTCTTAAAATTAAGAGCACCCGTTATTTTTACGGATGCTCATTTTTGATTATTGTTTTGTTTGCTTGTGAGCCTTAACCTGCGTAGTTGAAAAGCTCTGTGATTTTCTGTGTGACAGTGGGCATAATGGTTGAATTAAAGAGAGCATAAAGACCACCGAGAAGAAGAGCACCGATTACAACGGCGATGAGAATCTTCACACCGGTATCTACATACGCTTCTGCGATTGTACCGTCAAGAACTTCGTGTGCCTTCTGTGAAACCTTTTCTGCACAGAAATCCTTTACTGCCTGAACCTTTGTCTGAATGAATGATTTTGCTTTGTTAAACATAATTTTTTACCTCGTTCTTTCTTAAAATTTAGTTATTTTCGTTGAGTTTCTGCTCATAGGCAGAGAAGAGTGCTTCTTCAAGTTCTTTACGAGCCGAAGAAGAAATGGGATGACATACGGGTCTTGTTACATCTTCACCCTTAGCTGTCTTCCAGCTTGTCATAGGCATAGACATATATCTTCCTTTTTCGTTTTCGACAACACCTACGCCGTGAATTACGACTGCATCATCAATAACGATGTTTGCATAAGCCTTTGTAGGCTTATCACCCTTGAGGATTTTCTTGATTTCTACTTTGATATTCATTTTGCATTTTCCTTTCTTGTTTTTACTAACAGAGTTAATATTTCTTATTCTCGGTTAGTACAGTTAGTATTTAATAAAGGGGAGAGTGTGAGAGGGGGAAAAGATAAATTATCGAGCACCTCGGTCTTTGCTTCTTTGCAAAGCTCTTGTGTAATACTCGATAGCTTTAATTACATATTCGCACTGTTTATCCTTGGGAATTGATGACGGAATTGCTTTTGATATGCGATTATCTCTGAACGGAGATTTTTCTTTCTGATTTGGTTTCTCTTCATCCATAATCGTATCAATTTTTTCTTTCGTCAACGTGCCTTGTTCTGCATATTTTCTCATTCGCAGAGTTTGTGCATGAGAAGGGGTCGCATCTGCTGCACCAATAGCATCATAAAGCCACATCTGTGCTTCAGGTGTGAAATATGATATTTCAACTGCGGGTCGCATTGCGATGAGCTTTTCATCAACAAGGTCAAGCAATTCAGGAATCAGATTTGTAAGACGGATATATCTACGAATCTGCTCTCTGCTTTCACCTACTTCTTCGGCAAGCTGTTCATTAGTTCTAAACTTCGACTCCGTTGGTGTCGAAGTTCTATCTGTACGCATACCTTGTCTATTCATAGCTTCAAGTCGCATTTTATATGCAAAAGCCTTTTCCGAAGGTAAGATTTCATCTCGTTGCAGATTACTGTCTACCATTGAGAGTATCGCTTCATCCCTCGTCAGTTCTTTAACTCTTGCGGGTATCTTTTCGATTCCTGCAAGTTCAAAAGCTCTCTTTCGTCTGTGTCCGGATACCATTTCGTATGTTCCGTCATCAAGTGGTCTTACTAATACAGGCTGAATTAAACCTCTTGTCTTTATACTTTCAACAAGTTCAACCATACTTTCATCGTCCTTGACTTTATACGGGTGTTCAGGGAACTCACGAATTTGAGAAATAGGGATGTCCATAAGCCTTTCTCTTTTCAGGTCTTCACGACTTTCATCTGTCTGAAACAAATCATCGAACGAACTCAGATGAACTTTTGATACGCTGTCTTTCTTTGCCATCGTTCATTACCTCCTTCGTTAAATTAGCATAGGCCTCAGCTACTTTACCGTTTTTATCGTGCAGGTAAATACTTTTGCCTTCTGCTGCCGTTTCAACTGCTCGTATTGAACGAGGGATTACAGTTTTGAACACAGTTGGATATTTGCCATACTGTTGTCTTATAAGGCTCTCTAAACCTCTGCTGAACCTTGTACGATTATCGACCATTGTTATAAGGATGCCGTCGATTTTAAGGTCGGGGTTTATACGCCTTTTTACTCTGTTAATCGTTCCGAGAAGCTGTTCAAGTCCTTTTGCTGATAAAAACTCCGGTGTTGTAGGGATTATTACGCTGTCTGCTGAACACAAGGCATTAAATGTCATCATTCCAAGCGAAGGCATACAATCTATAATGATATAGTCGTACTTATCTTTCACAGTATCAATATATGATTTCAACACTCTTTCTCGGCTCATTTCATTAACCAACCTAACTTCTATACCGGATAGTTCGATATTAGAAGGCATAAGGTCAATTCCTTCTTCTGTCCTTAAAAGAGCAAATCCCGATTTAAACTCTTTATCATCAACAATTCTTTCCATAACATTTGCGAGTGTTGAATCGAGTTCATCGGGATTTTTAATGCCTAACGAGAGAGTAAGACTTCCCTGCGGGTCCGCATCAATCAACATTACTTTTTTACCCTGTCGTACAAGTCCTGCTCCTAAATTTGCAGCAGTAGTGGTTTTACCCACACCACCTTGTTGATTTGCGATTGCTATTACTTTGCAATTATTCAAGCGCATACCTCCTAAAGTTGATTGCTAATATTCGTGTACGAATATCTGTAACATTTCATTCCTCCTTTACAAAGAAATGATTTTTATCAGACTACATTCCGATAATCTGATTAGCAACATACCAGAGAGGAAGAATAACATTAAAGCACAAACCTCTGCCGATGTTGTAAATGATTGCTGTTGTAATCATTCCGTTTACCTCCTTTACGATAATTAACCATTACTTAAATAATGGTTATGTAAGTGCTAATTGATAAAATAAGCAGAGATTTTTGGGCAATAAAAAAAGACCTATTTTTTCAGAAGATTAACTTCCGTAAAAATAGGTCTTATGTATCAAATATTTAATTTTTGGTTAATTCCCCGGTTCAAATCCGAGTGGTCTTAAAAATAGCCGATTTTGGTTCATTGAGAACACAACTAAAAAAATCACCCTAAAAAAGCTGAAAACCCTTGATTTCTCAAGGGTTTCGGGCTTTGGTTCACTTGTGGGTGAACATCATGGAGGTACCACCCAGATTTGAACTGGGGAATAACGGTTTTGCAGACCGTGGCCTTACCACTTGGCTATGGTGCCATATGGAGCGGATGACGAGGCTCGAAC
>JAFZFT010000067.1 GCA_017555765.1 Clostridia bacterium
GCTGAAGTCGATATTTTTCACTTGCCATAGCTCTACATAATCAAGAGCACATCTTCTGAGCTGCTCACCCAGCTGATAAGGTGACGCACTCGGAAAAATCTGCTGATTTTCAAGCTTATTAAGCCTTAATATGTTGCTTATCATTGAATTAAGGTTTTTCGTCGTAGAAACAATAATATCAACATATCGGTTATAGGTTTCCTCGCTTATATCCGGGTCCTTCAATGCCTGACTGTAGCTCTGAATTACTGAGAGCGGAGTTTTTATCTCATGTGAAACATTGGATATAAAGTCACTTTTCAGCATCTCATTATTCGCAAGCTCACGGGTCATAAGATTAAAGTCGTCTATCAGTCTGTCAAGCTCATTCTTTTTTCTCTTTCCTTTAAAGGGCTCTATGCTTACGCTGAAATCACCCGAAGCAACCTTTCTTGCTGCAGTTGTTACCCTTTTAAGTGGTTTACTGACTAAAAATCTCCACACAGTACCGATTATAAGGGCAAGGAGAAGACAGCTACCGATGATATAATAGGAAAGCGTTCCGACCAAAGCAAAGGGCTGATTAAAATACGATGTAACTATATAGTACTGCGCAATAACAAACAGACACATAATTACAAACAGAACAAGCGTAACCTTCCACGACAGCAATGAACCGATATTTTCTTCTCTGTCGTGTTTTTTATCGGGATTTTTTTTCATTTCAATACCGCCTTATATCCAAACCCCTGAACTGTCAGAATTTCAACACTTTTGCACCCGGCAAGCTCCCTGCGAAGCTTTGCTATGTAAACATCAACAGTACGAAGGCCCGTATCGTTACTCATACCCCAGAATTCATCCATAAGCTCACTTCTTGTGAAAATTCTTTTTGGATGTGATAAGAGCTTATAAAGAACATTGAACTCTCTTGGTGAAACAGACAGCTCCCGCCCGTCCATATAAACAGTCATCTCATCTCTGACTAACAAAAGATCCCCTATTTCCAGACGGTTTTCTCTCGTCACCTTCGCTCTTCTGAGCAAGGCTCCGACTCGTAATACCATTTCATTCATATCAATAGGCTTGACCATATAGTCATCAGCCCCTACTACAAATCCCTTTTGCTTTGAAGAGAAATCATCAAGAGCAGTTATAAAAAGAATAGGAATCATAGGCTTGTTTTTACGGATTTCCTCAACAAAATCATAGCCGTTTATCTGCGGCATCATAATGTCGGTTATAATCAGGTCATAAATTCTGCCCGAAAGAAGTCCGAATGCCTCAACAGGATTAAGACATCCCGTTACTGTATAGCCGTTTTTAGAAAGAAAAGAGCATATTATCTGATTGAGGTTTTTATCATCCTCAACAACAAGAATGTTTATCATAGCTTCACCTTCTTTTCATTTTATTCTTCTTAATTACAATTATAACTTTATACAGATATTTTGTCAATAAAAGACAAAAGGTGCATCCTCCTGCCGTTACAGCCTCGGAACGCACCTTTGATATTCAATTATTTAACTTCAACTCTCCAGCCGTAGGGATCTTCTCTCTTACCCCACTGGATGCCTGTAAGCTCATCGTAAAGCTTCTGTGTAAGCTCACCGATTCCGCCGTCACCGATTGTCATAACATCGTCCATATAACGAAGCTTACCAACGGGTGAAACAACAGCAGCTGTACCTGTACCCCATACTTCTTCAAGAGTACCGTTCTTTGCTGCCTCAACAAGCTCGTCAACAGAGATTCTTCTCTCTTCAACCTCGTAGCCCCAAGCCTTACATACATTAAGGATTGAGTTACGGGTGATACCGGGAAGGATGCTGCCGTTAAGAGCAGGAGTGATAACCTTACCGTTGATCTTGAACATAATGTTCATAGCGCCAACCTCTTCGATGTACTTTCTTTCTACACCGTCAAGCCAGAGCACCTGTGAATAGCCTGCATCGTGAGCCTTAACCTGAGCAATAAGAGAAGCAGCGTAGTTACCGCCTGTCTTTGCAAAGCCCATACCGCCCTTAACTGCTCTTACGTAGTCGTCTTCAATCCAGATACCAACAGGAGCAAGACCACTCTCATAGTATGCACCTGAAGGTGAAAGGATAACGATAAAGAGATATGTCTTTGAAGGAGCAACACCGAGGAATTCGTCAGTTGCAATTACGAAAGGACGGATGTAAAGTGATGTACCGGGGTCGGAAGGAACCCAATCTCTGTCAATGTCAACAACAGCCTTAACTGCTTCAACAAACATATCCTCGGGAATTTCGGGGATGCAGAGTCTTTCGTTTGAAGCATTTGCTCTCTTTGCATTCATATCGGGACGGAAAAGATAAATCTTGTCATCGTCGCCTCTATAAGCCTTGAGACCTTCAAACATTTCCTGACCGTAATGGAACACCATTGCACTGGGAGCAAGTGAAAGGTTAGCATAGGGCTCGATTCTTGCATCGTGCCAGCCCTTGCCCTCTGTGTAATTCATTACGAACATATGGTCAGTGAAGATATGACCGAAGCCGAGCTTTTCACCCTTTGCAGGCTTAGCCTTGGGAGCAGTTGTTTTTGTAATCTTGATTTCCATAATTACACCTCTTATTCAAAATCGTAGCCTGTTTTGATGGCTTTAATGTTAATATCAATAAGATTTGCCTTTTTGGGAGGAACAACCTTCTGTACGGTTGCTTCGATGCCTTCGAATGAAAGAGCGTCGCAAGCCTTCATAAGCTTACCCATAAGAATCATATTTGCAAGAGTTGCAAAGCCTTCATCCTTAGCCATTTTTGTAGCGGGCACATAATAGGTTGTAACATCATCTCTTTCAACCTTCTTACCAATAAGAGTTGAGTCAACGATAATGATACCGCCTGAAACAACATCCTTCTCGTACTTTTCAAGTGAGGGAAGGTTCATAGCAACAAGAATGTCGGGATTAGCAACAATGGGTGAACCTACGGGCTCATCACTGATTATAACACTGCAGTTAGCAGTACCACCGCGCATTTCGGGACCGTATGAGGGAAGCCATGAAACCTGCTTTTCAGCAACAAGGCCCTTGTAAGCAAGAAGCTTACCTGCAAAAAGTACGCCCTGACCGCCGAAGCCTGCAATAAGAATCTGTGTAGTACTCATTATTCTGCCTCCTTTTCTGCATCTCTGTCCTTATATACACCGAGAGGATAATAAGGAAGCATCTTTTCTTCAACCCATTCGAGAGCCTTTTCAGGTGTCATACCCCAGTTTGTGGGACATGTTGAAATAACCTCAACAAGTGAGAAGCCCTTCTTGTCGATCTGATTCTGGAAAGCCTTTTTAATAGCCTTCTTAGCATTTTTTACATTCTTAACACTGTTTACGGCAACTCTTTCGATGTAGCCTGCACCGTCAAGCTGTGAGAGCATTTCGGAAACCTTTACCGGAAAACCGCAATGACTTGTGTCACGTCCGTATGGCGAGGTCTGTGTAACCTGACCGGGAAGTGAAGTGGGAGCCATCTGACCGCCTGTCATACCGTAGATTGCATTGTTTACAAAAATGATAGTGATATTTTCATTTCTTGCAGCAGCGTGTACTGTTTCTGCAGTACCGATTGAAGCAAGGTCACCGTCACCCTGATATGTAAATACGATGTGGTTATCCGGATCAGCTCTCTTAAGACCTGTAGCAACTGCAGGAGCACGTCCATGTGCAGCTTCAACCATATCACATGCAAAATAGTTGTAAGCAAGTACTGAACAGCCAACAGGTGCAACACCGATTGTCTTGCCTTCAATTCCGAGCTCATCAATTACCTCGGCAACGAGACGGTGAATAATACCGTGTGTACAACCGGGACAATAATGGAAGGGTACGTCACAAAGTGACTTGGGTTTATCAAATACTACCATTACTTGTTACCTCCTTCGTTTGCTTTTCTGATTGATTCAAGCACCTGCTCGGGTGAAGGAATCATACCGCCCACTCTGTTGCAAAGAGCAACGGGCTTCTGTGACTTTGTGTAAAGCTTAACATCTTCAATCATCTGACCCATTGAAAGCTCAACACAGATAAAGCTGTTAACCTTTTCTGCAGCTGCTTCAAATGCCTTCCGGGGGAAGGGCCAGAGTGTGATGGGACGGATCATACCAACCTTGATGCCTTCAGCTCTTGCCTTAACGATTGCATTTCTTGCAACACGGGCAGCAATACCGTAAGCAGCAACGCAGATTTCAGCGTCATCCATCATATATTCTTCATACATAACCTCGTTTTCTTCGATGGTCTTGTATCTGTCATATCTTGCAAAGTTGAGCTTTTCAAGCTCTTCGGGAATAAGTGAAAGTGAGTTGATGATATTCTTCTTTCTTTCACCCTTTGTGCCTGTAACTGCCCATGACTTATCGTAATCAGCAACAACAGCTTCTTCAAGGCATACGGGCTCCATCATCTGACCCATAGTACCGTCAGCGAGGATCATTGATGTCATTCTGTACTTTTCAGCAAGGTCAAAGCCCTTAACTGTGAGATTTGCCATTTCCTGAACTGATGAAGGAGCAAGAACGATCATCTTGTAGTCACCGTGACCGCAACCTTTTGTTGCCTGGAAATAGTCTGCCTGTGAGGGCTGAATACCACCGAGACCGGGGCCGCCTCTCTGAACATTAACAACAAGTGCGGGAAGATCACTACCTGCAAGATAAGAAAGACCTTCTGCCTTAAGTGAAATTCCGGGGCTTGATGATGATGTCATAACTCTCTTACCTGTTGATGCAACACCGTAAACCATATTGATCGCTGCAACTTCACTTTCTGCCTGAAGGAAGCAACCACCGATTTTGGGCATCTTCTTTGCCATATATGCGGCAATTTCAGTCTGAGGAGTGATGGGATAACCGAAGTAATGACGGCAGCCTGCAAGAATCGCAGCCTCAGCAATAGCCTCATTACCCTTCATAAGAACTTTTTCAGCCATTTTCATTACCTCACTTTTCAACCTTGATTATGCAATCGGGACACATTGTTGCACAGAATGCACAACCGATGCACTTTTCTGCATCTGTCATTTCTGCGGGAGAATGACCCTTTGCATTGATTTTATCCTTTGCGATAACAAGGATTTTTTTCGGACAAGCGATAACGCAAAGGCCGCAGCCCTTACACATATCTGTATTAAACGTAACCTTTGGCATAAAAATACCTCCAATTTAAAAATATTTCTTCTGAAGCTCAAGAGGGAAAAGCTTTTCCTCTCTGTCGCTCATTTTTTCACATACGTTCTTTTCTGCACTGACAAAGCAGAGAGGAAGACCGCTCATTTCACTGAGTCTTTCAGCTTCGGCAAAGGTAGAAATAACATCCTCTGCAGTAGTAAGCTCACCGAGGTTTGAGTTATTTACTATCCCCGTAAACTTAAGTCCGCAGACATATTCGATTTCCTTCATCACCGTAAAAGCTTCCTCAGCAGATCTTGTCAGAGGTCTGAAAAGATTAAGAACGAAATACATTTCATAATCATTCTCAGCATTAATGGCTTCGGCAAACCTGCCAAGAGCCACAGCACCTGCATCGTCACCGCCTATGTCCATAACAGCATAGGTACTTTTATCGTGGACAACACGGTACATAGTCTGAGGAACCGACGGAATATCAAGATTTGTGTTAGCGAAGGATGAGCATATAAGATCAATCCCCTGCTCCTTAAGCTCCTGCTCACTGTCTTTCGTTCTGAAGTAAGGATTAACGATGTCAAGATCCGCTATCACGGTTGGATATCCGAGTTTTTTGAGGTTCATTGCGTAGTTTACTGCGATGTTTGTTTTACCGCTTCCGTAATGCCCTGCAAAAAGTGTAATTCGCTTTTCTGACATCTTTAAACCTCCTTTATAGCGTACATTTTATTATAAAACACTACTGACTTTTTTTCAAGAAAAATCTGTTTTATTTTTGCAGAAATTGATAATAATTTATAAGCTTCATTTGTCTAAAATGACAACACAGTTATTAAAGCTTGTTTCTCTGAATCTTACCGCTGATAGTCTTGGGAAGCTCATCTCTGAAGACAACGATTCTGGGATACTTATAAGGAGCGGTATTCTTCTTAACGTAGTTCTGGATTTCCTTCTTGAGCTCTTCTGTAGGCTCTGTGCCCTTTGTAAGTACGATGCTTGCCTTAACAACCTGACCTCTCATTTCATCAGGCGCAGCAGATACACCGCATTCAAGAACGTAGGGAAGCTCCATAATAACATTTTCGATTTCGAAGGGACCGATACGGTAGCCGGATGACTTGATAACGTCATCGATACGGCTTACGTACCAATAATAACCGTCTTCATCGCACCATGCGGTATCACCTGTATGATACATACCGTCGTACCATACCTCAGCTGTCTTTTCTTCATCACGGAAATATCCCTTGAAGAGACCGCAGGGAATCTTCTTGTCCGTTCTTACAACGATTTCACCTGTTTCACCAACGGGACATTCGTTACCGTCGGGATCAACGATAGCAATATCGTAACCGGGTACGGGCTTACCCATTGCGCCGGGCTTGGGTGTTGTACCGATAAGGTTACCGATTGTAAGAGTTGTTTCTGTCTGACCGAAGCCTTCCATAATTACGAGGCCTGTCGCCTTCTGGAACTGATAGAACACCTCGGGATTAAGTGCCTCACCTGCAGTTGTTGCATATCTGATTGATGAAAGATCGTACTTTGAAAGATCTTCCTTGATAAGCATTCTGTACATTGTGGGAGGAGCACAGAAAGTTGTGATGTTGTGCTTTTTGAACATCGGAAGAATTTCTGATGCATCAAAGCGGTCAAAGTCATAGGTGAACACTGCACCCTCGCACATCCACTGGCCGTAGAATTTACCCCACATAGCCTTACCCCAACCGGTATCGGAAATTGTAAGGTGAAGGTCTGTAGGCTTAACTGAATGCCAGTATCTTGCAGTAACAAAGTGACCGAGTGCATACTTGAATGAATGTGATGCAATCTTGGGATAACCTGTTGTGCCTGATGTGAAGAACATAAGCATTGCATCATCACCGCATGCGGTATCTTCTTCTCTTTCGAAGATGCTTCTGAAGAGCTTATATTCCTTATCGAAGCTGTGCCAGCCTTCCTTTTCACCGTTAACGATAACTTTTATCTTAAGGCCGTCATACTTCTTACAAGCTTCGTCAACCTGATTTGCTGTCTGTCCGTCTGAGGTGCAAAGAATAGCCTTAACACCTGCTGCTTCAAAGCGGTATTCGAAATCGTGAACAACAAGCTGATTTGTTGCGGGGATAATTACTGCGCCGAGCTTATGAAGAGCAAGAGCAGTTATCCAGAACTGATAGTGACGCTTGAGAACAAGCATAACTCTGTCACCCTTTTCAATGCCAAGGCTCTTGAAATAGTTAGCGGCACGAGCTGATTCCTTCTTGATTTCGTTGAAGGTAAAGCGTCTTTCTGTCTTATCGTTTGAAATATGAAGCATTGCAAGCTTATCGGGATACTTATCTGCAATAGCATCAACAACGTCAAAGGCAAAGTTGAACTTAT
This sequence comes from Clostridia bacterium, assembly GCA_017555765.1. Classification (GTDB taxonomy): domain Bacteria; phylum Bacillota; class Clostridia; order Oscillospirales; family Acutalibacteraceae; genus UBA6857. The sequence continues at coordinate 7,515 of JAFZFT010000067.1, forward strand.
CCTCGTCCTTGAAGGAAATATCCTGAAGAATACCGTTTTCGTCCTCAACGGTATCAATAAATTTTTCAACAACAAGATCGTACTTTTCCTTTACTGCAACGCTCTTTTCGCTTACCACTGCCTTTTCAGTTGCTTCATCACCTGAAATAACAACTGCAAGGAAGGTGCAGTCTTCACCGTCAACTGCAATCATACCATGAGGTGTAGAGCTTCTGTAATAAATGCTGTCACCAGCTTCAAGAATTTCAGTATGTGAGCCTACGCGTACCTTGAGCTTACCTGAAATAACATAGTCAAATTCCTGACCGCTGTGTGTTGTTGTAGCGATTTCCTTATTCTGAAGCTCTTCCTTGTATTCATACTTTGCGAGATAGGGCTCTGCGAGCTTATTTCTGAAAAGTAATGCAAGATGATCAATTTCAATACCGTTATCCTCATCCTTTGAGATAACCTTGCCCTGACCCTTTCTTGTAACTGTGTAGGAAGAAAGGTTGCTGCTTCTGCCCTCGAGAAGGTCAGTTTTTCCGATGCCGAAAACCTTTGCGCACTTATGAATAAAAGAGAAGGGAAGGTCGTCTGCACCTGACTCATAAGCATTGTATTCTTCTAATGTAAGATCAACCTTCTGAGCCATTTCGTCGGAAGCATAACCGAAGATTTCGCGCATTTCCTTAATTCGGGAAGCTACCTCTTTAAGTTCGCTGTCGATTCTGTTCATTTCCATAACTTTTTACCTCCTTATGTTAATTTAATAATTACAAAAAAATAAACCCGTCCCAAAGAATCTCTTTGAGACGAGCAATAAACAATGTTTATAATACCCGCGGTACCACTCAAATTGCGATTATAAAACCGCCACCTCAAGCTCCAACAAGCTCTATGCATTAACGCAGCAATCACGAAGGATATCTACTCACCCTAACAGTTTTCGGACCCTCAGCTCGGAAGTGATAGGAACTGAATTTTTGTTTTATCGGCTTTACACCACCGCCGACTCTCTGTGAAAACTCGAACTCTTCCGTCTTCGTCATAGCTTTTATTATTAAATTTGAAGGTATTCTACCACTTTAAGCACTTAAAGTCAATAGATTTTTAACAAAAAATTTTAAATTTCTATAGAAAAAAGCCTTATTGCGTTTTCAAAAAGGATTTTCTTTTCCTCATCAGAATTAAGCCTCATTGCATAGAATGCTTCAAGCTCCTTTTTATGACTCCACATAGGAAAATCCGTACCGAAAAGTACTCTGTCAGCACCATAGGCTCTCACAAGCTCTCTTGCTTCGTCTGCACTGAGCCAATCAAAGCTCGATGAACAGTCAACATAAAAGTTTTTATACTTGCTGAGCTTTTCAGCTGCTTCCTTCCAGCAGGACCAACCACCGAAGTGAGCACCGACAACTATAAGCTCTGGGTACTTTTCAAGAATCGGCACCATATTATCAGGGTTAGAAAATTCGTATCTGCTGTCCCCCGTGTGAAGATATACGGGAAGCTTACCCTGACAAAGAGAATATATCTTATGACACTTCTCATCGTCAATTCTGAATTTCTGAAAATCGGGATGCATTTTGACGCCCTTGAGACCAAGAGAGATAATCTGCTCAATATCAGCCTCAATATTATCAGAATCAGGATGAAGAGTACCAAGACCCGTCATTAATCCACCACTTGAAGATACGGTATCGGCAATAAATCCGTTTATAGACTGCACCTGAGCGGGTGTCGTTGCAACGGAAAAAATTATATAGTGCTTTATACCCACAGCGGAGCCCTGCTCAACAAGTGTAGAAGTCTTGCCGTCATAAAACATCGGAAGGTCATAAAATCCGCCTATGCTTTCAACGGCCTTTTCAGCTATTTTATCAGGATAAACATGACAGTGACAGTCAACTATAGGGTAATTCATTTTATCACTCTTTTCAAAGCAAAGTGCTCCGACTAGCGAAGCACTCAACTGTTTAAATTTGATTATGCGGTTTCAACTGCATTTGCCTTCTGAAGGCCGTATCTTTCGATAGCCTGCTCACGCATCTTGTACTTAAGAATCTTACCTGCGGCATTCATCGGGAAGGCATCAACAAAGTCAACATATCTGGGCACCTTGTGCTTTGCCATATGATCACGGACAAACTGTTTCATTTCTTCAACGGTCATTGTCTCTCCATCCTTAAGGATAATGCAAGCTGCAATTTCTTCACCGTACTGTTCATCGGGTACACCGATAACCTGAACGTCACTTACCTTGGGGTGTGTGTAGATAAACTCTTCGATTTCCTTGGGGTAAATATTTTCACCGCCACGGATAATCATATCCTTAAGACGTCCTGTAATTTTGTAGTTACCATCCTCGGTCTTGCATGCAAGGTCACCTGTATGAAGCCAGCCGTCCTTATCAATAGCTGAAGATGTAGCCTTGGGCATCTTGTAGTAGCCCTTCATAATATTGTAGCCTCTTGCTACGAATTCACCGATCTGTCCTACGGGAAGGTCTTCGCCTGTTTCAGGGTCAACAATCTTACATTCTATTTCGGGAAGCGCACGACCAACTGTGCTTACTCGTACCTCGATTGAGTCGTCGGTTGAGCTCATTGTACAGCCGGGAGATGCCTCGGTCTGACCGTAAACGATGGTGATTTCCTTCATATTCATCTTATCGACAACGTCTTTCATTGTAGCAATAGGACAAGGTGAGCCCGCCATAATACCTGTTCTCATATGTGAGAAATCGGTCTTTTCAAAGTCGGGATGCTCAAGCATAGCAATGAACATTGTGGGAACGCCGTGGAAAGCTGTAATCTTTTCCTGATTGATACAAGCAAGTGAGGGCTTCGGTGTAAAGTAAGGAAGCGGGTAAAGTGTAACACCGTGAGTCATTGAAGCAGTCATTGCAAGAACCATGCCGAAGCAATGGAACATAGGAACCTGAATCATCATACGGTCCTCGGTTGAAAGATCCATTCTGTCACCGATGCACTTACCGTTATTTACAACGTTGTAGTGAGTGAGCATAACACCCTTAGGGAAGCCTGTTGTACCTGAAGTGTACTGCATATTACATACATCGTTAGGATCAACACTTGCAGCAATTCTGTAAACCTCTTCAACAGGTACGTTTTCAGCTCTTTCAATTGCTTCTTCCCATGTAAGACAGCCCTTTTTCTTAAAGCCTACAGTAATAACATTTCTGAGGAAGGGAAGTCTGCGGCAGTGGAGAGGATCACCGGGCTTTGTGTTTTCAAGCTCGGGACAAAGCTCACTGATAATATTTGAATAGTGTGAATCACGGTACTCCTCAACAAGAATAAGAGTATGTGTATCTGACTGCTTGAGAAGGTACTCGATTTCATGAATCTTATATGCAGTATTAACAGTTACAAGTACTGCACCGATTTTTGTTGCAGCCCAGAATGCGATATACCACTGAGGAATATTTGTAGCCCATACAGCAACGTGAGAGCCGGGTTTGACACCCATAGCAAGGAATGCACGGCAGCATTCATCAACATCATCACGGAACTCTGAGTATGTTCTTGTGTAATCAAGAGTTGTATACTTAAAAGCTAACTGATCGGGGAATTCCTCAACCATCTTATCAAGTACCTGAGAGAATGTCTTTTCGATAAGAGCTTCCTTCTTCCAGACATACTTACCTGTGCCTCTGTTGTTGAGATAAAGGTGGCTCTTCTTTCTTGAGGGAGCCTGGAACTTCTGCATATACTGAACAAAGTGTGCAAAGATAACATCAATTTCAGTAAGGTCGGGCATCCAGTCAGGATTCCATTCAAGTGAAATGAAGCCGTTATAGTTAACTGATGAAAGTGCATTGATAACGATATCAACAGGCACCTCACCCTCACCGATAAGACGGTATTCATTCTCATCGTTTACCTCTGCGGCATCCTTGAGGTGTACGTGTCTGATATAAGCACCGAGGTTTGTAATTGTTACCTCTGTATCCTCTTTTTCTTCGCAATAGGTGTGATATACGTCCCATAATGCAGCAAGAGAATCACAAGCGAACTCCATAAGGATATCACGAAGCTTAAGGGTGTTGGAGAACATACCTACTGTTTCGATAAGTACAGTTACCTTCTTTTCAGCAGCGTAGTCAACAACCTGAGAAAGACAAGCTATAACATTATCTCTTGCGTTTTCGCTCTTACCTGAAGCATAAACTCTTACGAAGGGTACCTTTATACCCGAAGCAAAGTCAATGCACTTTTTAATGTACTGTGCATTTTCATCCATGGCCGCTGAAGAAATATCAGTACTGATATCAACACAAGGTACGCAAACACCTGAATCATTGAGTTTACGCATTGTTGCGGCTGAATTATATTTGTGGAAGGGGCCGTTTTTATCTGAAAGATCACTTTCAAGCACATTGTGAAGTTCAATGCCCTTAAAGCCGATTTCTGTTGCGAGATCTGTGAAATCCTGCCATGAATAGTCCTTCCATCCGTTTATTGAAAAAGAAAGCTTTAACATCGATTATGCCTCCTCGTAAACAATTTTGTTGAGAGCATTGAGATATGCTCTGATGCTTGCACCAATGATGTCGGTTGAAATACCCTTACCTGAGTAAAGCTTACCGTCATTGCGAAGCTTAACAAGCGCTGAGCCCATTGCTTCCTGACCCTCAGTAACTGACTGAATCTGGAAATCGTCAAGTTCATAGTGATGACCTACTATCTGCTCAATAGCAAGGAATGCGGCATCGATAGGACCGTCACCACCTGCAAGACCGCTGATTTTTTCACCGTTCTTTGTCATTGTTATATTTGCAGTTGCGGGAATAATATTACCGCTGTTGATAACATATGAATCAAGGAAATATGTTGTGGGTACCTGAAGGGCGGCTGAAGCAATAATAGCATCAAGCTCCTTTGCACCTACAGCCTTTTTGCGGCTGATTCTCTTGAATTCATCGTAAACCTTTGTGATATCCTCCTGAGAAAGGTCATATCCGAGGTTTTTAACTGCCTTTGTCACTTCGCTGATATCGTCGTGCTCATTGAGTACGAAATCATCGTTGAGAGCACCGAAAGCAGAATCGAAAGGTGTATTCTTTGCTCTTTTTGCATTTGCAATCCACTCAATCTGCTTTGAGATTCTGTGGAATTCTGTCATTTTGATACACGACTCAAGACCAAGCTCATCGCTGTGAGCCTTCACTGCCTGAGAAACAGGTTCAAGTGAAGCAGCCTCTGTACCTGCTATAGACGTAACCTTGATTTCTCTTACGCCCGCCTTCACTGCTGAAATACTGCAAGCTGCTGCCATTGACATCTTGTCGCTGCACTGAATACCTACGCATACATTTTCAAGTGCAGGTACATTTGCGTAAACATCATCAACGAAGGTTGTGATTTCGTCTGCAAGCATTGTTTCTGCAGTATCACAGAGTGTTACTGTTGTTGCACCTGCTTCAACAGCTGCCTCAATTGCAGTATAAAGGAAGTCTGCTTCGCTTCTGGTAGCATCGTCAGCAACAAATTCAACATCAGCGCAAAGTGACTTTGCCTTTGAAACAAGCTCCTTGATCATTTCAAGCACAACAGGAGGCTTTTTCTTGCAGATATATTCCATCTGCACAGTTGATGTGGGAACAACAATCTGAATTCTTGCCTTATGAGCACCCTTAAGTGCTTCGGCAACCCTTTCAACATCCTGCTCCTCAAGGTTTACAGGTACTGCAAGAATGCTGTTTCTGATGCAAGATGATATTGATTTAATAAGAAGTACATCTGTCTTCTCTTTTACTATTGCAGGGAGCTCAATTACAGAAACGTTAACCTTGTCAAGTAGCTTTGCAATTTCAATCTTCTCTCTAAAGGAAAGCACATATTCACTTTTTTTAGCTGCCTGCTTCAATGTAATGTCTGCGATTGATAATTTTTCCATTTTAAAAACTCCTTTTAAAATATAGTATATCACTTGGCCCTAACAAATAAAAAAAATCCTTGAAATTACAAAAGTAACTTCAAGGACGAATAACAATCCGCGGTACCACCTTGTTTACTGCTTTATACAGTCACCTTTCAAGACTCTGACAAGCCTTTAGCCATGATAACGGGGCATCCGTGACTACCTACACAACCCTTAGGCCTTCAGCAATCCTGCTCGGAAATGAGACTGAATAATCACCGTGTATCGGTTCGCACCTGACACCGACTCTCTGAAACTTAACGAATGAAAATTCATAATTTCGTCAACGCATTTGTGATATTGGAAAGCATTTTATCACAAAGAATCGGAAATGTCAACACTTTTATGCTTTAAAATCGGAAATTTTATTTTGTACCGAAAATTCTGTCACCGGCATCACCGAGACCCGGTACGATATAACCCTTTTCATTGAGCTTTTCATCAAGAGCAGCACAGAAAACATGCACATCAGGATGAGCCTTCGTGAATGCCTCAACTCCCTCGGGAGCTGCAATTATGCAAAGGAAACGGATAGAACGGGGACCCCTGAGCTTAATCTGTGAAACAGCATCAATAGCAGAACCGCCCGTTGCAAGCATCGGGTCAACAACGAATACGTCTCTTTCATTGATATCCTTGGGTAATTTGCAATAATATTCAACAGGCTGGAGTGTTTCTTCGTCTCTGTAAAGACCGATGTGACCGATACGGCTTGAGGGCACGAGATTGGTAATTCCATCAACCATACCGAGACCTGCACGGAGAATAGGTACAACAGCAAGCTTCTTACCTGAAATCTGCTTTACGGTTGCTTTGCAGAGAGGGGTTTCGATTTCAACCTCTTTGAGAGGAAGATCGCGTGTTGCATCATAGCACATAAGAGTTGCAATTTCTGAAATAAGAGCTCTGAAATCCTTTGAACTTGTGCTCTTATCTCTGAGAATTGAAAGCTTATGCTGAATAAGAGGGTGGTCAAAAACTGTTACATTGTTATACATATCTTTCGTCCTTTCTTTATTTTACCATTAATTTTATTCGCTGAATTTTTTGCTTTCGCTAACTGCCATTTCATCGCATCTTTCATTTTCAGGATGTCCTGCATGGCCTTTTATCCATTCGAAGGTGACACTATGCTTTTCTGTAAGAGAGAGTAGCTCTTCCCAGAGTTCAGGATTGAGTGCAGGCTTCTTATCCTTTTTTCGCCAATTGTTCGCCTTCCATGACTTCGCCCAACCAAGGGTAATTCCGTTTGAAACGTACTGCGAATCGGTAACGATTTTCACCTCGCAAGGTTCCTTGAGAGCTTTGAGACCTTCTATCACCGCCGTAAGCTCCATACGGTTGTTGGTAGTGTGAGCTTCACCGCCGCAAAGCTCCTTGCGTACGCCTTTATAATCAAGTATTGTTCCCCAACCGCCGGCACCGGGATTCCCCGAGCAGGCTCCGTCGGTATACATCGTTATGCTTTTCATTTTATAACTCCTGTCCGTTTTGTTTATTTTACCACAAACTGTAGCTTCTTTCAAGATGAAGACATATAATTTTACAACAAAAATCTGTCGGAGATCATCCGACAGATTAAAGTTATCGCATTATTTGTTATTGGAAATAAACTCAGTGATTTCCTCTTTTGTGTGAAGACCAACAAGACGGTCTGCTTCCTTTCCATCTTTGAAAAGTACAACACAGGGAATTGACATAATACCCATCATCATTGCGATATCCCCTGCCTCGTCACAGTCAAGCTTACATACCTTTACCTCACCGTCAAGCTCATCGGCGAGCTCTTCAATTACAGGAGCAAGCATTCTGCAAGGATTGCACCATGGAGCCCAGAAGTCAACAAGGACAAGACCCTTTTCAGCAGTTACTCCTGCAGCAAAATTTTCACTTGTAAGTTCAATATAAGACATAAAATTTCCTCCTGAAAGTTACTGTACACTCATCAACCTATAATTCCGAAAAATGACTTGAAGAAAAGGACAATTTTCTGAAATGCAGCTACAAGCCTTTCTATAAAGTTGCTGTTTTCATTTCCAGTAGAGCCGGTTGACTCTCCCTTAGTTACCGGTGTAAGCTTATTGTTTGCTTTGTCGTAATCAAGGAACTGCGGATAATTTGAATCATCCCAGATTGTAAACTGCTCTTTACTTCCAAGAATTGCATATATAAGCTTATTTATAGCCGTATTGAAATCCTCGTGAACCGAGTTTTTGATAAACCAGGTATTATCCGGAAGTACGCATGTTGATGCATCAATTATGTTGTCCTTTGATACGTACTTAGTAGCACCCGTACCCTTGATACTATTGAGATATGCTCTGCTGAGTACCTCACCCATATTTGCAGATGTAGCACCGAAAGAAAGCTTATCAAGCTCGATTGTACCATCTGCCTGAGCGTCACTGTTTTCGAAAATGGGAGGCAGAGCGACATTGTACTTTGCTACTACTGCCACCTTAAGACCTTCATCCTGAAGACGGCGGAGTGTAACATCGAAGTCATTCATTACATTATAATGATAATTATCAATTTTTTCAATGAGACCTGAATACTCAGCTTTCTTGTCACCGAACACAAAATTCTTGGCTCTTTCGAAATGCTCGTCGTCAACCATACTCCAATATGAAGGCATTGTTGCGTAGGAAGCAATGAGAAGATCAGGTATAAGCTGATTTGCTATCTGCTTGTAAACAGACTCTGCAAGATCGGTACCTGTCTGAAGAAGGCTGAGAGAATGTGTAACAGAAACAACTGAATTTATAAGACCTGAAAGGTCGCTGTCATCTGTGAGATTGGTGTTGACGTAATTGTTTATAGTATCAGGATCAAACTTGAAGGTTCCGCTGAAGGTACCGCTACAGACAACTGTTCCCATAGTGGAAGGTACATAAAGAACACAGGCATCTACCTTATCCGCGCCGTATCTGGTAAGATAAGCAGCAACATAATTTCCGCCAAGGCAACGGCCGACAAGCTGAACCTTTCTCTTACCTGTTGCTTTAAGAACAGCATCAATGTATTCATCCATACTTTCGGCTACTTCCCAAGGATCAAGTCTTGAATCGTAGTTGAAAATATAATCACTGAGCACAAAGTTTGAGGTCTTTTTCTTCGGAGCAGAACTTGGAATAATATAGCTACCATCGGTTGCTTCTCCGTTTTTATCAAGAGTTACCTCTTTATAGATACTTTTGATTACCTTTGTAAGCTTGTTGCAGTAAATGCTCCAGTCATTAGCAAGAATACTGTTCGCAAAAGCTTTGAGAAGAGTTTCCGACTGAGCCATAATCTGATCCTCAGGCTCAATTTCAAAGGGCATTATCATTGTTCCGTCAGCAGAATAAACCTCACGACCTGCACCCTTAACATAAACTATAGGCAAATCAACCTCGGCTGTTTTAACCGCAAAAGCAGGCATAACCACAGAAAAAGCCATAATAATTACAAGCACAACCGAAAGAAGTGTTTTGAATTTTCCAGACATATCTTTTACCTCCATTCAAAAAACTCGGTTTTTAGTTCCAAATTTCCATTTATATATTACCACAATATTTATTACCAATCAAGTAAACGGAGTAATTTTTACATTTTTTTCAAGATTAAACGAAAATATAAACCGCACCCGCAAAAGGGTACGGTTATATCGGATTATGTTTCGCTTTGCTTTTCAGGTGAAACTCTTTCTGAAAAGAGAAGGGAAATACACCAGATTGCACCAAGTGCTACTACTGTGTAGATAATCCTTGCTATTATCGAGCTCTGTCCGCCGCAAATCCATGCAACAAGGTCAAACTGGAAAATACCGATCAGTCCCCAGTTGAGTCCGCCGATGATAGCTAAAAGTAGTGCAATTTTATCAAGCATCATTAAATCAACTCCTTTTGAGAGTATTATTGACTGTTTAAGATGCTTTATTCAGAATTATTTTAAATTTTTGCACATGAGACAGTTCCCGAAAAGATTAAGTTTCTTTATGAAGCCATTTCTTGAATAGAACCTTATTGCACCCTTATTCCCCATACCGCAGGAAAGCATAAGACCGGGAGAATTTTTGTCTTTTAGATGAGCGCAAAGCGCATCAACAAGCTTACTTCCGGCACCCTTTCCCTGGCAAACAGGGAGAATGTCGATATGAAGATGTGAGGGGAACTGCTTTTTGAATATCTTGTGCACAAAAAATTCGCACCAAACAATTATCTCATAGTTTTTTCCAAGCTTTTTAACACGGGGCAGATATTTTTCCTTGAACACTCTCTCGTAGGTGTCATAGTCCTCTGCACAGAGAATATATCCTACTGCATTATCATCTGCATCGGCAACAACAAAGCAGTTATCAGGCTCTTGCTCGGTATAATAGTCATTGAACATAAGTCTGAGAAATTCCTTCTGCACCTCTGTTTCAATAGGCATTGAGGATGTCTCATAAAGAACAGTAATGAGGTTATCCTTATCCTCAGGACGATATTTTCTGATTGTAAAATCCTTTTCTGCCATAGGATTACTCCCCTTCCACATATTTTGAAATAAGTCCTCTGAGTTCTTCGACTCCGTCTCCCTTTGTTGATGAAAACGGTACAACAGGGATGTTTCCGTACTTTGCAAGAACCGAACAGATTTCGGTAAGACAGTTCATTCTCTCTGTTTTGTTGAGCTTATCAGCCTTGGTAAGAGCCACAATAAAGGGAAGCTTATTTGCTACCATGTACTCAATCATATCAAGGTCCTGCTCAGAGGGTTTGTGACGCATATCAATGAGCTGAACAACTACACGTATGTCTCTGCCTGATGCAAAATAGCTTTCCATAAGCTCGGACCATCGTATTTTTTCATCGTGAGATACCTTTGCATAACCGTAGCCAGGCAAATCGACAAAACGACAATCATCAACCCTGAAGAAATTTATTGTAACGGTTTTTCCGGGCATTGAGCTGACTCTCGCAAGAGCTTTTCTGTTGAGAAGCTTGTTGAGAAGGGAACTTTTTCCAACATTTGAACGACCGGAAAAGGCAACCTCAGGCATATCCGAAGGAATAAGCTGCTTTGATGTACCGCATGAGGTTTCAAAATTACAGTTAACGAACTTCATCCTTTTCAACCCTTTCTCTGATTATTATATCGTGAGGTGCAAATTTAACTGAGCTTTCCGCTAAATTTTCCGTACCTTTTGCTTTGATGGCAACTGCGAAAACCTGCTCAAGCTTTTCCACGGGAATAAACTCAAGGTTTTCCTTTACAACAGTATCAATTTCCCATAAATCGCTATAGTTCTCTTCAGGAATTATAACCTTTTCAATACCCACCTTATAAGCGGCCATTGACTTTTCCTTGAGTCCGCCTATGGGAAGCACTCTGCCCGTGAGAGTAACCTCACCTGTCATAGCAACCTTACGGTCAATTCTTCTGTCGGTAAGTACCGAAAGAAGAGCCGTTGATATAGCAATACCTGCTGAGGGTCCGTCCTTTGGTACGGCACCCTGAGGTACGTGAATATGAATGTTTTTCTTGGTAAACATTTCAGGATTTATGCCGTATTTATCAGCCTTGCTTCTAAGGTAGCTGTAAGCCGCTCGTGCAGACTCCTTCATTACATCACCGAGACTTCCCGTAAGCTCAAGCTTTCCGTCTCCATCCATTGTGACCGCCTCAATCTGCAGAAGCTCACCACCGACGCTTGTCCATGCAAGTCCGTTGACAACTCCCACCGCATCTTCCTTGAGAAGAGTTTCGTTTCTGTACTTAGCGGGGCCGAGGAGCTCTCTGATAAGCTTTACGGTAACAGTCATTCTGCCCTTACCTTCTTCATTGAGCTTTACTGCACACTTTCTGCAAAGCGCCGCAATTTTCTGCTCAAGGCGTCTGACACCTGCTTCGCGGGTATATTCCTCGATTATGCAACGGATTGCACTGTCATCAAAGCGGAGCTTTCTGCCATCGAGTCCGTGAGCTTTGACCTGCTTTTTCACAAGATGATTCTTTGCAATCATAAATTTCTCTTCGGGGGTATAGCTTGTAAGCTCAATTACCTCCATTCTGTCATAAAGAGGGCCGGGAATTGTGGATGCATCGTTAGCTGTTGTTATAAACAGTACCTTACTTAAGTCAAGCGGAAATTCAAGGTAATTATCCCTGAAGCTGTTATTCTGCTCCGGATCAAGAACCTCAAGAAGAGCAGAAGCAGGATCGCCCTTATAATCACGTCCGAGTTTATCAATTTCATCAAGAAGTACAATAGGATTGAAGGTACCTGCCTGAGTGAGTGCCGCTGCTATACGGCCTGTCATAGCACCTACATAGGTTTTTCTGTGACCTCTGATTTCTGACTCGTCACTTACACCGCCAAGAGAAAGACGTACATACTTTCTGCCCATAGCTTCGGCAACCGAACGTACAACAGAGGTTTTACCCACACCCGGAGGGCCTACAAGACAGATTATCTGTCCCTTTATATCGTCCGTAAGAGCCTTGACAGCAAGCATCTCAATAAAGCGCTCCTTGACCTTGGTAAGGCCGTGATGGTCTCTGTCGAGTATTTTACGTGCTGATGAAAGATCAAATTTATCCTCTGTGTATTTTCCGAACGGTAAAGCAAGTGCGGTGTCAAGATATCCTCTTGTGATAGTTGCATCAGCTGAATTACCCGCCATTTTAGAAAGCTTGTCACATTCTGTGGTAAGCTTTTTCTTTACGGTATCACTTGCCTGAAGGTTCTCTATTTTCTGTCTGTAAAGCTGAACTTCACCGAGTACGTCTTCACCGTCTCCGAGCTCGGATGCAATGACTCTGAGCTTTTCCTTAAGATAAAACTCCTTCTGTCCTTTGTCAATCTGAGCACTCACCTTAGCTTCAAGCTTGTTTTCGATTTCAAGAATATCGTTTTCTTTAACAAGAAGAAGATAAAGCATCTCTAAACGCTTGAAGGTATCAACCTGCTGAAGAAGCTTCTGTTTATCCTGATCCTTTGAAAGCGCAGTACCTGCTACCGCATCACAGACGAGCTCATACTCCTCACTGAAGAATACCTTTGTCGCATCCTCGAAGTCCATTTCTGTAAGTCTGAGGAATTTGTCAAATTCATCCTTTATCTTACGAACGAGAGCCTTAGCCTCATCCTCCTTATCCGCCTTGATTTTTGAGGACTTCTTTTCTTTTACATCACAGATAAAGTAGGGCTTATCCTGCTGAATCTCGGAAATCTCCGCTCTGCATATACCCTCAACGACAACTCTCATAAACTCGCCGTCAGGAGCCTTTATAACCTGTCGGATGTTCGCTACAACACCCATTTTGTAAAGATCCTCAGCCTCGGGATTTTCAATATTTATATCCTTCTGGGTAACGAGGAAAATTTTCTGGTTATCATTCATTGCTGCTTTTACAGCTGCAACGGATTTTTTTCTTCCCACGTCAAAATGGAAATTAGTTCCCGGGAAAACAACTATTCCCCTGAGAGCTATTGTGGGAAGTGCTTTATATATCAAGTTTACTGCCATATATACTGTATCATCCTTTATATTTATTACAGTTCATTATACAACACAGAGATTATTAAATCAATAATTATCTGTGAATATATATACACCTTAATGAAGCAGAGCCTTTTCAAGAGCGTTGAGGTTACGGTACATGAGACTCACATATGTCTCTCCGCTATTAAAATCCTCCGCTGAAATAACGTGACAGGAATAAAGGGTTTCCACCTCGGCGCCTGTCTGCTCGCTTATAGACTCGGCTAACATTCCTGTGCTGAGGTCAATCTTGAAGACAACGGGTACAGACTCTTCCTTAACCTTGTTGCAGAGATTTGCAACAGTCACGGGATTAGCTTCTGCCTGAGCGGAGCAACCCGGGAAAGCCGCAAAGTATTCAAGGGAATACCTCTTAGCAAAGTACATAAGCGGGAATCTGTCACCAATAACAATATAATCACTGACTCTTACGTCCATAAGCTCTGATAAATCTTCGTCGAGAGTACGGAGTTTTTCAGCAAAGCTACTGTAATTAGAACGGTAAAGCTCACTGCTTTCACTGTCCACTTCACAGATAGCAACACATATAGCTTCTGCTATTGTAATTGCATTTATCGGAGAAGTCCACACGTGCTCATCGTACTCTTCATGCTCATCTTCGCTATGCTCATGCGAATGAACTTCGTGCTCTTCACTTTCATAAGCAGTTACGCAATCCATCATTTTTACTGTTCTTATGTCTTTGTCGATGCCGTCAAGTACACTGTAAACCCAAGTTTCGGATTCACCACCGCCGAAGATAAACACATCGCACTGCTCGATTTTCATAATATCCCCGGGTGTAGGCTCATAGGTATGACTCTCTTCACCGGGAGAGAGCAGCATAACAACCTCAGCATTCTCCCCTGCAATCTGTCTTGCAAAGTCATAAGGAGCAAAGCTTGTTGCAACTATAGTAAGCTTATCCTTGCGGTATATATTGAAGCTGCCGAATGTCATTGCGAAAATAAATATTACTGCCGAAACAATACACACTGCCGCTTTAAGAAGCTTTTTCACGGAATAAAAACGGCTTTTATCCGAAATATTTGACACCGCTCCGACCAAAGCAAAAACCGCAAGCATAAATATGTTTACAACTACAACACTTGCACCCGTCGGCGTCTCGTGACGTATTGAAAGGAAAAGTCCGGACAGGAAACAGAACACTGAAACTGCAGTTGAACATATTACAACGCCCTTATAGCTCTTGCAAACACGCATAGAAGTAACCGTTGGGAAAATTATGAGTGACGAAATAAGCAATGCCCCCATCATTCTCATACCTATTACGATAGTAACCGCAGTAAGTGCGGATATTATCATATTGTAGACCGATACCTTTGTACCTGTTGCCTTTGCAAAGCTTTCATCAAAAGTTACCGCGAAAATCTCATTGTAGAAAATCACGAAAAGAGCAATTACAACAACTGAAATAACGGAGCTTATAACAACATCGCCCTCGCTCATTGTGAGGATACTGCCAAACATATAGTTATATATATCGACATTCATACCCGTAGTAACAGATGTTGCCATGATACCTATTGCCAATGCTCCCGTTGATATGAGCGCAATTGCCGCATCACCTTTTATTTTACCTCTCTCGCTCATCTTAAGAAGCATAAACGCTGCAATAACTACAATCGGAAGAGAGAAATACAACGGTGCAATATTAGCCGCAGAAGCAATCGCCATAGCACCAAAACCCACGTGGGAAAGTCCGTCACCTATCATTGAAAATCGCTTAAGTACAAGACTTACACCTAAAAGGGCGGCGCAAAGCGAAATAAGTGTACCGACAATAAGAGCGCGTACGAGAAACTGCTGGGAGAAAATCAAGGCTAAAACTTCATTCATTTTACTTCCCTCCCAAGATACATTTTGTAAAGCTCACTGTTTTTATACTCGTCAACAGTACCGAAAAAGCTGTTTTCTTTTTTCAGATGAAGTACGTGATCGGCGTATTCAACAGCTGAAAACAAATCGTGGGAAACCATTACCACGGTAACCCCGTAATCCGAATTAAGCTTGTTTATAAGATGATAGAATTCATTGGTTACAATGGGGTCAAGTCCGGTTACGGGCTCATCGAGAAGAAGAAGCTTCTTACCCGCACATAACGCTCTTGCAAGAAGTACTCTTTGCTGCTGACCGCCTGAAAGCTCACGATAGCATCTGTTTTTCAGCGAGAGTATGTCAAGCTTTTTCATGTTTTCAATGGCTTCTGCTTTATTTTTCTTTGAAAAGAATATGCCTTTTTTCTCGGATATGCAGCCCGAAAGCACGACCTCATAAACGCTTGCGGGAAAATCCTTCTGTGCGGTTGTCTGCTGAGGAAGATAGCCGATTTCGCCACCACCAAGACCGTCAGATATATGAAGATGACCTGAAGCAGTCTGCTTGAGTCCGAGCATCGCCTTTATAAGCGTACTTTTACCGCTTCCGTTTTCACCGACTATGCAAAGATAATCCCCCTGAGACACCTCAAAGTTAAGGTCATTTATAACAGTATTATTCTCATAGCTGAGATACACATTTTTACAACTGATTACTGACATATTACACCTCTCCCGCACATTTTTCACATAAACCGAGGATAACAGTTTTTGAATTATCAACTCTGAATTTGTGATGCTCAAGAATATGCTTTCCTACATCGGACATAAAGTCACATCCGAGATGTACAAGGCCTCCGCAACGAAGACACCGAAGATGCATATGCTCCTGACAGTTAAGGTGATCGTCTATATACTGAAAAGACGAGGTTTTACTGTCAGAATCAGTATATTTCCGTACCTGACCGTTTTTTTCAAGGCTGTCAAGATAACGGTATACTGTTGTTTTACCGACGGGAGTACCGTTATTTTTCAGCATTTCAGTTATTTCATCGCAGCTGAGCTGTCTGTCCTTGTTATTTTCAAGCAGTTGAAGAATACTTCTTTTCTGCTTTGTGTTATATGTTGAGTTTGACATAATACACCTCAAAATGAAAATGATTTTCAATTTCAAATTATAAAGATAAAATTGGCAGATGTCAATACTGAACACTGCACTTTTTGACGCCAAATACTTGATTTTGCACAATCTGTTACACAAACTGTTAAAATGCACAAAATATAGTGTAAAATACTTGGCATAATTTTAACTGTTAATTAGCAAAAATCTATTGAAAAGTTTGTAGAAAAAAGTAAAATATATATGTAAAATTAAAACCAAAGGACATGGGGGTAAATATTATGTCACCTGCAGCATCATTAACAGAATACCTTGATACAATTCCTCAGGGCAGACTCGGCATCATTGCCATGAGAGGCTGTGAGGAGCTTGCAAAAAAAGTAAGCGACCAGATTGTCGAGTGCAGAGAAAAGTTCGAAAAGGAACACAGCAATCTTCATCTCAAGGGCTATCACAGAGATTCATACATCCTCGACGCTACTTTCCCGAGATTCTCAACCGGTGAAGGTAAGGGTGTTATCAACGAATCAATCAGAGGCTACGATCTTTTCATTATCAGCGACTGCTTCAACTACAGCGTTACTTACAAAATGTATAACCTTAAGGATGCTAACGGCAATCCCCTTCAGGTTCCCATGAGTCCCGATGACCACTTTGCTGACCTTAAGAGAGTTATCTCAGCTTGTGCAGGCAAGGCAAAGAGAATCACTGTTATTATGCCTATGCTTTATGAAGGCAGACAGCACAGAAGAACAACAAGAGAATCACTCGACTGCGCTCTCGCACTTCAGGAGCTCGAAAACATGGGTGTAAGCAACATCATCACATTTGATGCTCACGACCCCAGAATCCAGAACGCTATCAAGATCGGTTTTGAAAGCGTATCACCCACATATCAGATGATCAAGGCTATCGCTAAGAGCCTTAACAACGATATCAAGTTCACACCCGAAAACACAATGATGATTTCTCCCGATGAGGGCGGTATGGGCAGATGCGTTTACTATTCACAGGTACTCGGCGTTCAGCTCGGTATGTTCTATAAGAGAAGAGACTTCTCTCGAATCGTTGACGGTAGAAACCCCATCGTTTCACACGAATTCCTCGGTTCAGATGTTGAAGGCAAGGACGTTATCGTTGTTGACGATATGATTTCAAGCGGCGACTCAATGCTTGACGTTTGCCGTCAGCTCAAGAAGCTCAAGGCAAGAAGAATCTTTGTATTCTCATCCTTCGGTCTTTTCTCATCAGGTCTTGAAAGATTTGACGATGCATTCAAGGAAGGCATCTTCGACAGAATCTTCACAACAAACCTTATTTATCAGACTCCCGAGCTTCTTACAAAGGAATGGTACTATTCAGTTGATATGTCAAAGTATGTTGCTCTTATCATCGACACACTTAACCACGACAGATCAGTAAGCCCCTTCCTTAACCCCATTCAGAAGATCAACGATTATATCGATCTTTACAACCTCAAATAAGAAAATTCAAAGGCAGTACATTTGATGTACTGCCTTGTTTTTATTCAATTATTTTAAGCACATCCGGAAAGAGCTCAAGGCTTCGTCTGAGAATGCCATTCATCTGTGCAATAGCAACACCGTAGTTTACAATGGGTACATTTTGTGAAATGCACCTCTCTGTGCGTGCTTTCATTTCCTTCTCACCAAGCATACAGCCTCCGCAGTGAACAACAAGCCGATACTGAGATAAGTCATCCGGGAAGTCTCCACTGCTTGTGAAGGAAAATTCAGGCTTTGAACCACTGAAGGATTCAATCCACGCCGGCATTTTAACAGTGCCTATATCGTTGCACTGTCTGTGATGAGTACAACCCTCGCTTATAAGTACTTTATCACCGTCACGAAGCTTTGAAAGTACGGAAGCTCCGTTTATAAGCTCGGAAAGCTCCCCTTTATATCTTGCCATAAGAATTGAAAATGATGTGAGCGGAATATCATCAGGTACAAGCTTTGAAACCTTACCGAAAGCCTGAGAGTCGGTTATAACAAGACAAGGCTTTTCATTTAAGCAAGTAAGCGTTTCTGAAAGCTCAGTATCACGGCATGTAATTGCAACCGCTCCGCTATCAAGAATATCACGGATTGTCATCTGCTGAGGCAGAATAAGCCTACCCTTTGGTGCCGCTTTGTCAATAGGAACAACAAGTACTATCTTATCCCCTGCTCCGATCAAGTCAGAGACGATGGGTTTGTTTTTTTCTGTACTCTTTGCAAGTTTGGCAATGAGTTCCTTAAGCGCATATATATTTTCGCCCGTAAGCGCACTGACGAAAATCTCGTTATCGCTGAGTGATTTTTCAGCTACGTTTATATCTGACTTGTTCCTCGCAATGATGAAAGGTAGTTTTTTCTCTTCAAAAAAGCTGACAAGCTCCTTTTCTGTACTGTTAAGCTTTTTGTTGTTTTCTGTGACAAGTACGGCAATATCAACCTTAGATAAAACATCTTTTGTCTTTTTAACCCGAAGCTCACCGAGACCACCTTCATCGTCAAAGCCCGGTGTATCAATGATTACCACGGGTCCGATAGGAAGAAGCTCCATTGCCTTTTTTACTGGGTCGGTTGTAGTGCCCTTAACATCGGATACAACAGACAGATTCTGTCCTGTAACCGCATTGACAAGACTCGACTTACCTGCATTCCTAAGTCCGAAGAAGCCGATATTAACCCTTTCCGAGGATGGTGTGGAATTAAGACTCATAGTAGCCCCCTTTCATCAGAAACGGAAGTCTCTGCGGTTGGAATTCTTGATGTTTTCAATATTGTCTATTGCAATAGCCTTTACTTTTTCGTTGGGAATTTTCTCAAGCTCTTCTTCAATAAGCTTATAGCCGATTTCCTTTGTTTTGTCTGAAGCATAGTCAACAAGGTACTCGGTAAGAGTCATAAGTGCATTGGGATGGCAGCAGTTGAGAATCTGTCCGTTTTTGCAAAGACTCATAAAACGGTCGCCTGTTCTTCCCTCTCTGTAGCAAGCAGTACAAAATGAAGGAATGTGTCCGTTTTCCATAAGCCATGCAACTACCTCGTCAAGAGTTCTCTGATCAGAAACATCAAACTGTTCTGTATCGTGAGGTCTCTCATCCTGAGTATAGCCACCAACAGATGTTCTTGAGCCGCCACTTACCTGAGAAATACCGAGACGAAGAAGCTTTGTTCTTGTTGCTTCGGTTTCTCTTGTGGAGATAATCATACCCGTATAAGGTACTGCAAGACGGATACAAGCGGTAATCTTTGCGAAAATCTCATCGGAAATTGAGTTATCAAAAGCAGTCGGATCGATATCGTCTGCTTTTTTGATTCTAGGTACACTGATTGTATGAGGGCCTACTCCGTGTACTGCTTCCAGGTGTTCAGCGTGCATAATAAGTCCTGCAAATTCATATTTGTAAAGCTCAAGTCCGAAAAGTACGCCAAGACCAACGTCATCAATACCTCCCTCCATAGCTCTGTCCATAGCCTCGGTATGATAGTCATAATCGTGCTTAGGTCCTGTGGGATGAAGCTTGAGATAGCTTTCTTTATGGTATGTTTCCTGGAAAAGAATGTAGGTACCGATTCCCGCTTCCTTAAGCTTTCTGTAATTTTCTACGGTAGTAGCTGCAATGTTGACATTTACTCTGCGGATGTCACCATTCTTGTGATGCACACTGTAAATTGTCTTGATACACTCTAAAATGTACTCAATGGGGTTATTTTTCGGGTCCTCACCCGCTTCAATAGCAAGACGCTTATGACCCATATCCTGAAGAGCAATTACCTCTGCCTTTACCTCATCCTGAGTAAGCTTCTTTCTTGCGATATGCTTATTTTTGAGATGATAGGGGCAGTAAACGCAACCATTCACGCAGTAATTGGAAAGATAGAGAGGTGCAAACATTACTATTCTGTTGCCGTAAAATGCAAGCTTGATTTCTTCTGCGATTTTATATATCTCTTCAATCTTTTCGGGGATATCACAAGCAAGAAGCACTGATGCTTCTCTGTGCGTAAGACCCGCACAGGTCACTCCGTTTCCGTTCTTCTTCGGTCTTGCCTTTTCGAGAATTGCATCAATAAGCTCGATATTATTTTTATTCTGCTCTGCATATTCGAGAGTAGCAAGAATTTCACCGTCATTGATAAACTCTTCTGCTTTTAATGATTTAGGATTATATATAGCCATAATTTTATTCCTTTCTGTTTCTCATTTCTTTATATCGCCTCTGTCGGTTACTATCTCATAACCGATAGCATTTATTCGTTGTTTTAACTCTTCAAGCTTTTCTGCCGATTCAACACCTGTATTAAGCTTGTTGTTGTAAAGCATATATCTGCTCCTTGCTTCTTCCGGTGAAAGATTCGGCATAACTACATTTGCACCTGACAAAATACCTTTCTCCCGTCCGTTTTCGCTGAGTGTACCGAGTGCAGTAGTAGAAGGAAGAAGTATATCAGGCTTGATAATTCGGATTATCGAAAGCAGAAAGCAAGTAAAATCAACACTTCCGGCGGGATAATCCCTAAAGGGTGTATCCTTATGCGGTATAAATGGGCCTATTCCGCACATATCAGGCTTGAATTCTTCGATAAATTTCAAATCCTTTGCGATAGCTTCGGGAGTTTGGTACGGTGAGCCCACCATAAATCCGCAACCTACCTGAAAGCCTGTTTTTTTGAGACTCTCAAGACAGGAAATTCTGTTTTCAAAGGTTAAATTCTCAGGGTGAAGCTTTGAATAATGATCACTGTCAGCCGTTTCGTGACGAAGCAGATACCTGTCCGCACCTGCATGGAAAAGCTTCTTGTAGGATTCCTCACTTCTTTCTCCTAAAGACAAGGTTACCGCACAATCGGGATGCTCTTTCTTGATTTTAGCGACAAGTTCACAGAGATACTCATCGGTGAAAAATCCGTCCTCACCGCCCTGAAGTACAAAGGTACGAAAGCCGAGCGTGTAGCCGTAATCACAGCATTCAAGTATTTCATCGCTACTCAGTCGGTACCTTTCAAAGAGACCGTTGCTTTTTCTTATACCGCAGTAAAGACAGTCATTTTTGCAGATGTTACTTATTTCTATAAGTCCTCTTATATAGACTGCGTTGCCGTATATTTCTTTTCTGAGTCGTACTGCTTCATCGCGAAGTACGGCGGCAAGCTCTTCATTATAACCACAGGTAAGCTTCTGGTATTCATTCAGGGTCAGGCTGTGCTCTTTTATAAGCTTTGATATAATTTTATTCATTGCATATCACACCTGAATAAGCAGTTTTAACACTGACGCCCTCAAGTCTTCCGATTCTGCCCGAAAGAGCGGAAATTGTATTCTGCGGTGCGTCAATAGCTACGCTTATTATGTTTATACCCTTTTTCCTGTAGGGAATACCCATTCTGCCGATAATGTATTCACCATACTCGTGAAGAAGGGAATTGAGTTCCTCTACGGTATCGCTTTTTTCAACGATTATGCTAATCACCGCAACTCTTGTCTCCATATTTACCTCCAAAAAAATATTGCCACACCTAAAAAGGTATGGCAACAGAATATAGCTATAGTATGCTTATTATTTTTTCTGTCACCTTATCCTCAGAGGGATTAAATCCGTCTTTATGTCAGGTTACTTATATTATAGCGTATTTTAAATATAAAATCAACATTTTTTATCTCATTCTTCGCAGACAGAAACAATTCCGCCGATATCTCTTAAAGCACCTTTATCAGTACACTCATAAGTACATTCGTGCTTTGATAAAAAGGACCTGATTTTAGAAAAATCACTGTGTTTTTCTATATCTCCGAAGAAAAGAACTGTGTCTTTTGATATTTTCCCCGATGCACCGCCTATAAAGCCGTAAGGGTGTCCATCAAGAGCAATGTCCCCCTTTGAAACAAGAAGAGCATCTATCCCCTTTTCCGAGGCCTTGCGGTATATACCCTCGTCATCGGTTATCAAAGCATTTTCATTCACTACAAGAACTGAGCATTTACAGTATCCCTGCTTTACGTCTACCCTTTCGTGCTTCTCAGTAGCATTCAGCAGTGCTTTATCAGCATAGCTGAAGTTTCCTAAAATACGGTTACCGACAAAAGCAAAGTTAAGACCAATATCATTCGGGTAATCCCCCTCAACCTCATTTTCACTTTCGATTACATTAACACCAAAGCTTTCGAGTCTCTTTTTAAGCTTAGTCTGAGCTTTGCAGATAAGAATATTCTCACCGCCAAGATGTACCGCCGCCATATCCGCGTGAGTACTTACAGCGGTATCTATATTGAGATTAGGAGCATTTTTTATGACAGTTATTCTCTTTTCAGCAAAGTAGAAAAGTATCGCTTCATCATCAGTGCCGCAAATAAGAGTTGTAACCTTATCCTCAGGAAGATTCGGTTTATCAATAAGCTTCATCATAATACGAGCGCCTCAAAAGCTTCACGGATAGTTCTGACACCGACAATTTCAATATCATTTTTAAGATTAGCGGATAAATTCTTAAGGTTGCTTTTCGGAATAATACATTTATTGAAGCCGAGTCTTGAAGCTTCCTTGATTCTCTGCTCACAGTGTGATACACCTCTGATTTCACCTGCAAGACCTATTTCTCCGAAGGCAAGTACATCATCACGAAGAGCGTAATCCTTGAGAGATGATACGAGAGCCATTGCAATTGTAAGGTCAAGAGCGGGCTCATCAAGTTTCATACCGCCGACAATGTTTATGTACGCGTCACAGTTGTTGAAATAGTAGCCGCCTCGCTTTTCAAGTACGGCTATAAGCATATTGAGACGGTTGAAATCAAAGCCGTTGGATATTCTTCGGGGATTTCCGAAGTTTGTAGTACAGACAAGTCCCTGAATTTCGGCAAGAAGCGGTCTTGTACCTTCCATAACGCAGGCAACACAGCTACCCGGTGTATTCTTCGGTCTTCCCGAGATTAGCATTTCTGAGGGGTTCTTTACCTCCTTGAGACCGCAATCGAACATTTCAAATACACCGATTTCATTG
Source organism: Clostridia bacterium (assembly GCA_017555765.1). GTDB lineage: Bacteria > Bacillota > Clostridia > Oscillospirales > Acutalibacteraceae > UBA6857. The sequence goes on from JAFZFT010000067.1 coordinate 30,918, forward strand.
GTCGAGCCGAAACGGTTTTTTACAGCACGAAGGATTCTGAATGAAAGGTTTCTTTCACCCTCGAAATAAAGTACCGCATCAACAATATGCTCAAGCACCTTAGGTCCCGCTATATTACCGTCCTTATTAACATGACCAACCATAATTATGGGAATTGAAAGGCTTTTCGCAGTACGCATAAAAAGGTTGGAGCTTTCACGCACCTGAGTTACACATCCCGGCGAAGAATTAAGCTCGGTAAAGTTCATAGTCTGTATGGAGTCAATAATAACAAGCTCGGGAGTTGTGGCCTTTATATGCTCGCATATTGCCTGAGTGTCTGTTTCGCAAAGTACAGATAGATTATCGGAGCTGACACCTAATCTGTCGGCACGAAGTTTTATCTGACTGTAGGATTCTTCACCTGAAACATAGAGAATTTTAAGAGTTTTTCCGAGCTGCTGACAAATCTGCAGAAGAATTGTGGATTTACCTATACCCGGGTCACCGCTCAGGAGCACAAGAGAGCCCTTTACTATACCTCCGCCGAGAACACGATCGAGCTCCTTCATTCCCGTTTTATAACGAAGCTCGTTATCGGGTTTTATATCCGAAAGAGAGAAGGATGTCACACTGCGTGTACCGCCTGAAAGGATATTTTTCTTACCTGCTACGACAGCTTCACGTATCTCCTCCTGAAGAGTTGACCACGCACCGCACTCGGGACACTTACCGAGCCATTTCGGTGTTTCGTATCCGCATTCCGAGCAAACATATACTGATTTTGACTTCTGTGCCATTATTTTTCCTCCCGAATAAGCATAAGGTATTCGTTTATACCCTTTGCTATTGATAAAGCTGTTTTTTTCTGATATTCCTCATCCTTAAGTAAAAGAGATTCCGAGGGATTCGACATAAAGCCGCATTCAACCATCACTGACGGAATCTTCATTCTGTCAAGCAGAAAAATATCACTGCCGCTCTTTTTGATTTTGCGCCCGTTTTCAGGCTGAAGAAGCTCAACTACACTGCACTGTATACTTTCAGCAAGAAGCTTACTATTTTCGTTGTTTGGTGAATAAAAAACCTGAGCCCCGCTATATTTACTCTGGGTAAAATAATTCTGATGAATGCTTATAAAAATCGCATCAAGGTTGGATTCTGCTATTTTAAGGCGGTTATTCAGGTCCGAAACCTTTCTCGCTCTTATCGTGTCAGGATTTCCTGAATATATAAGCTTATCCTCACTGCGCACCATAACAGTATTATACCCCATAAGCCTCAGCAGCTTTTCAAGCTTAAGACTTATCTGCAGATTGATATCCTTTTCAAGGGTACCGTCTGAGGATTGTGTTCCTCCGTCTTCTCCACCGTGTCCCGCATCAATTACAATAGTTATCGGAACAGAATTTTCATACACCGTGCTGCTTGTTTCAGCACTCGCAGAGGTACTGTCCGAAAATATGAGAAGTACTGATGCAAAACCTAAAAGAAAAGCAAGAGCACATACAAGCATACTTTTGAAGCGTAAGGTCAGATAAACTGTCTTTTTCATATTATCACCCGTAAATTTTATGATTTTTACGAGCTTCTTATAACATAAATATTAGCACATTTATATTTTTTTGTAAATACAGTCTTCGGGCTTAGTCCGTTATTTCGTACTGAAAAAAGTGCCTTCAGCCCGCAATCGGACCGAAAGCACTTTAAAATCAGATATTATTCCTCAGTGAGGTTTTCTCTCTTTTCTCTGTTAGCTGTAACAATTGCTGTAACCTCATCCATAAATGAGCCGTGGAGCTTAAACTTTGTGGTGAAGATGATAAGTGAAAGGAAGAAAAGTACTGCGGGAATTGCGCAGAGCATAAGAGTGATGGCAAGCTTTGCACTTTCGGGGTTACCACTATGAAGGTCACCGTCATAGTTTGAAATACCGAGTGACGCAAAGAGAATGATTGTCTGAATTGTATAAGCCATCTTCTGAAGGAAGCCCTTCATTGAGAATGTGATTGACTCTGCTCTGAAGCCCATCTTTACTTCGCCGTAGTCAACAACGTCAGCAAGGAAAATAGTCTGTGCTATAAACATTGATGCCATACCTACTGAACATATAAAATAGAATATATTCATAACCATAAGCATACCTGAGAAAGCACCTACAGTGATACCTACATAACCGAGACCTGCAAGAACAAGTGATGTCTGATAAGCCTTACGCTTTGACATATACTTTGTAAGCATAGGAAGGAGAAGAAGACCTACTACTGAGCCTGCTGCCTGGAAAAGATTGAACACAGACTGCTTTTCAGCATCACCTACAACTACATCAAAGTAATAAGCGGCTACACCTGAAGTAAGATACCAACCTGCATTTGATACCATCGCAAAAAGCATAAATACGATAAGCTGATCGTTTGTCTTGATAATCTGAAGAGCCTTACCGAATGAGAATTTTTCGGGTGCCTTGGTTGAAATTCTTTCCTTGGTGGTGAAAACTGAGAGGCTTGAGAAAATAACAAGGCATACTGCACATACAATCGCACAGGTACGGAAGCTGTTTGCGTCAAAAACCTTCTCGCCGTTTTCGTCGAAGGTTGAGCTGACTGCCGCCATAACGATAGGTGCACCGATTGAAACGATACCCTGACCAAGACCTGAGAACATTCTTGCAAGGGTTGAAATGAGATTTCTTTCCTTGGGGTCACTTGTAAAAGAAGGCACCATTGACCAATAAGGGATATCTGCAAGAGTATTTGACATACCCCAACCAACATACATAACAGTTATGTAAGCCATAAGAGCGGTACCACTAAGGTCGAATACATTCCAGAAAAGGAATACAAGTACGATAGCGTTAAGTATTGAGCCTCTGAGAATCCAGGGGCGGTACTTACCCATCTTTGTATTTGTGTTATCAACGATTGTACCCATCATCGGGTCGTTGATACCGTCCCAGAGTCTTGCGATAGGTGTGAGAATAAGAAGGAAGTTAGGGCTCAGCTTAAGCACGTCGGTAAGATACTTTGCAAGATAGGAATAGAACATTCCGTAGCTAAGGTCGAGACCGATTGCCCCAACACCGTAGCCAAGCTTACTTTTAATAAATTTTATGGTTTCCATTGTGTTCTCCTTTCGAATCACTTCAGATTATTGAGTATATCCTTTATATCGGTACCGAGAACAAGTATATCCTCCGATTCCGAACAAATTCCGTAAATAAATCCGTCTTTTTTAAAGCTGTGAAAATTAAGTCCGTAGGCACAAAAGCTTTCGTATGAAAGAAAATCAGAAAAGCTGTAAAAATCAAGTCCTCCTGAGATTCCGTCACCCTTATATTTCAGAATCGCTTCCTTCAGTGTCCAGAGCTTTGTAAAATGCTCATCCTTTTTACTGCTCAAGGATAATGACTGTCCTTCGTCAGAAGCAAAAAAGCGTTTTGTAACCCTTTCGTTCACAGGTCGGATATCCTGTACATCGCAACCGACTTCAGAATCGGACACTGTGCATATAACCCTTTTAAGACAGTGGCTGAAGTTGAAATACAGATCCTTACCTTCAAGATAAGGCTTTCCGTTTTCAGCCTTAAGGATTGTAAAATCCTTCACATCAAAGTACTTGCAAAGAACATATTTGAGAAGTGCTCTCGCACAAAGGGACTCGTCTCTCATTTTTCCGTAATCGGACATATGAGTAGCGACAAGACTTCTGAAAGTATTCAACTCCTCATCGCTGACCAAGGAAAAGTCACAGTATACGGCAACGGTCTTTTTATCAGCCATTTTTCTGTATTCTGTACGCTACGAGAGTGTTTCTCATAAGCACCGCTATAGTCATCGGTCCGCAGCCACCGGGTACGGGAGTAATGTAGGATGTCTTTTCCTTAACATTTTCAAAGTCAACATCACCGCAGAGCTTTCCGTTTTCATCACGGTTTATACCTACATCGACAACTACAGCACCATCACCTACCATATCAGCAGTAACAAACTTAGGTCTGCCTACTGCCGCAACAATAACATCAGCGTTTCTTGTAAAGGAGGCTAAATCCTTTGTTTTTGAGTGGCAGATTGTAACTGTTGCACTCTTTTCAAGAAGAAGTGAAGCCATAGGCTTGCCTACAATATTGCTTCTGCCGATGATAACACAATTCTTACCGCATACATCTATACCGTAGTACTCGAGAAGTAGCATAACACCCTTAGGAGTACAAGCAGCAAAATCGTATTCACCAAGCCACATTTTACCTACATTTTCAGCTCTGAAGCAGTCAACGTCCTTCTCGGAAGCAATTGCATCTATAACCTTTTTTTCGTCTATATGCTTAGGAAGAGGAAGCTGACAGAGAATACCGTTGATTTCACTGTTTTCGTTAAGCTCCTTAATGAGTGCAAGAAGCTCCTCTTCCTTGGTTTCCTCAGGCAAGGCATATTCATATGAAATAATGCCTGTTGCTTCACAAGCCTTTTTCTTATTATTTACATATACACGTGAAGCGGGATTGTCGCCTACAATTATAACTGCAAGAGACACACTTTCGCCCTTTTCCTTAAGGACTTCAACCTCATCCTTAACCTGATTTTTTATAAATGCGGAAACCTCTTTTCCGTCGATAAGCTTATACATCGTCTTCATCCTCCCCGTTCACAGAGTTTTCGGTATCATCCGCTGATTCCTCTGCAGCTTCTTCTTTCTTCTGTTTTCTGCGAGCCTTCTTTTCTTCCTTCTTTTTCTTTGCGGCAAGCTCCTTTTCAGTAAGCGGCGGGAAGTAATCCACACCCTCTATAGGCTTTGGATGCTTGGTAAACTTAATCATAAGTGCAATAAGAAGTGTACCGCAGACTACTACGATAACCATTGAAAGCACCTGTGAAACCCTCAGATTTGTACCGCTTATATAAAGACTATCTGAGCGGAGTCCTTCAACAACCGTTCTTTCAAGTCCGTACCATACACCATAGGTAAGAAAAAGCTGACCGCTGAATTTACGGTACTTTTTCATTATTATGTAAAGCACAAAGAAGCCGAGAATGCACCAGACTGACTCGTAGAAAAAGGTAGGATGTACGAAAAGATTGTTTTCAGCTACATACTCCTTTACATTCTCAACATTTTCGAGGCCGTACATAGGTCTTATATCAGAGCGTGAGATATATTCGATTACCTTGTCACTCATCATACCCCAGTTGCCGCCGGTAAAGCTACCGAAGGCCTCCTGATTGGCATAATTACCCCATCTGCCGATACCCTGACCGATAAGAAGACTCATACCTACCATATCAAGCAAGTTGTAAAAATTCAGCTTTCTGACCTTACATACAATCCAGGCCGCGGCTATACCGCCGATAATACCGCCGTATATTGCAAGTCCGCCCTCCCAGATTTTAGGAATATCTGTAAGATTCTGTGAGTAGTAGTCCCACCGAAAAGCAACATAATAAAGTCTGGCTCCTATTATTGCGCTGATTGTACCGTAAATAAGCACATCAACCATTTTATCAAGATTGATTTTCCATACATGGGCTGTTCTTCCACCGAAAAGTACGGCAAGAGTAAAGCCAAAGGCAATTATCGCACCGTACCATTTTACAGTGGCAAAGCCTAAATCAAGGTCACTGTTTACGGCAAATTCCTTTGCAATTCCCGCAAAACGGACAAAAACACTACTGTCCATAGTTATCCTCCTTTTACCAGGTCATTTGTGTCAGTGCTATCATAAACGGCATTGTCAGTACTGATATAAAGCTGACAAGTGCAACCGTTTTTGAGGCAAGAGATGCATCTCTGCCGTATTTTGAAGCAAACATAAAGGTATTGTTTGCCGAGGGTACGCAAGCGGTAATTATTACCGCAGTAAGAAGTACTCCTCTTATTCCGCAAAGATAGTATGTACCTATACATATAAGCGGCAGTACTATAAGCTTAAGTAAAGCCGTAAGGTATATCTTTTTATCGAAAATCATACTCTTCAGGTCGGTATGTGCAAGATAACAGCCAAAAATAAGCATTGCGAGAGGACTGTTAAGGTTAGCGAGCATACCGATAGGCTGACTCAGAACAATAGGCACATTGATTTTCAGCAGAAAAACAGGAAGTCCCACCGCAAGGGATATAAGACCGGGATTAGTAAGAAGTGTTTTGAAATTAAACTTCTCCTTTTCCTTGCTCATAACAGCCGCACCGTGTATGAAATTGATAATATTGTAAACAACCACTCCGTTTGTGCAGTAGAATACACCCTCAGGGCCGAGTACGGCATCAGCAAGAGGCAGCGCCATAAAGCCTACATTACCGTAAATCGATGCAAATTTGTAAATTGCATTGTTTTCATGCTTGCTCTTTCTGAAAAATGGCAGATTGATTACTATTCCTATAATATGTGTTGCAGTTGCAACGGCAAAGGATATGAAAAACTTCTTTACCGTATCCTCATTCATCTCAATTTTTATAAAGGAGTTTATGAGTGTACATGGTACAATAATGTAAAGAAGAAAATTTACCGTTGCTCTTGCGGTTTTCTCAGTGTATATCCCCTTTTTATCGCATATAAAACCAACGAAGACCATCACGAAGAGGATTGATACCTGAGTTGCCGCAGATAAAAGATATTCAATAAACAAAGCTTACACTTCCTCGCTCACTCTGTCTTTTCTAAGAAATTCTGAGATAAGAGCCACTACAAAAACTGCAAAATAAAAATCCGTTGTATTTGCTCCCAAAGAGGAATTCAAAGCCTCGGTGCCCTTTGAAACAGCTACAGCTCCTCTCGAAATGTATAAAGTTACGGCAATAAGCGCGGCAGAATATCCGAAGCCGCAAAGTCTCCAGGAGAAACCTGTTGAGTTTACTCCTGAATTCACCTGAGCAAATGTCATAAAGAACAGAGCCATAAATGAAAGCATTACAAGCTCAAGGAAAAGATCGGAAACCTCAAGGAAGCTTATCTGACTTAAAAAGTTGCCTACAAGACGAACCGATGCCCAGCCTGCGGGAGCAAGAGCAAGGATTTTAAACCTCGAAGCCTTTACGGTGCCGTTTTTCATATCAAAAGCGAAAATCACCATATAGATCATTGAAACAAAAGCAAATATTCCCTGAAGGGAGCCCGTAAGCACACCGGATGCCATCAGGCCCTTGAAACCACCTGCCGACTGTGCACCCGAAAGGTTATCAGCACCGCCGAAAACATTTGAAATCCAGTTAAAAAGGAAGTAAGCTGCCATAATCAAAGCAAAAAAGAATACTGTTTTCGATTTCATTCCCATAGGCTGAAGCTCTGCAGTATCCTTACTGAGGAAGGATACTGTACAGAATGCGAGGCAACCGCCTAAAAGAAGAACATATAACAGTATCATAAACCATCCGGGGCCCACATTAAAGCCTGTAACAGGCTCAATGAAGCTGAACATCTGATATGTTCTGAGTGCTGTACAGACAACGCAGAGAGCCACAAAAACAACGCTCAATATACCCGCCTTAAGCGACGGAACGGAATTTTTTATTTTCATTTTTATTCCTCCGGATAAACTCTCTGGTCAGAGGGTATATATTCCTCAAGAGAGGTGTAGTTTTCAATACGCTCGTCCATAGGAACGTACTTTTTGGGAAGTGCGATATTTTTGTAAGCAGGTCTGATTATCTTGCCGCCTGTGAGAAGCTCTTCAAGTCTGTGAGCAGCCCAACCTGCAACTCTTGCAGTAGCGAAAAGAGGTGTGAAAAGATCCTCAGGGATGCCGAGCATCTTATAAATAAGACCTGAGTAAAGGTCAACATTAGCACACATAACCTTGTTCTTGCCCTTTACTCTTCTGAAAGCCTCTGGAGTAAGTTTTTCGATTGAGTTTATAAGCTCGAAGTCAGCTTCAAAGCCGTTTTTGTAAGCAAACTCCTTTGCCTTCTTCTTAAGAATAACCGCTCTGGGGTCAGAAAGGGTATAAACGGCGTGACCCATACCGTAAACAAGGCCTGAACAGTCATTTGCTTCTTTTCTGATGATTTTCTCAAGATATGCAAGAACCTGTTCTCTATCGGCAGTGTTCTCTACATTTTCCTTGATGTTCTCAATCATTTTTGTAACCTTGATATTCGCACCGCCGTGACGTGAGCCCTTAAGCGAGCCGATTGAGGCCGCGAAAGCTGAATATGTGTCTGTACCGCTTGAAGTAAGCACTCTGTTTGTAAATGTTGAGTTGTTACCGCCACCGTGCTCAGCGTGAAGAATAAGACATATATCAAGAAGCTTAGCTTCCTCGTCTGTGTACTTTTTATCCGAACGGATTGAGCGAAGGATTGTTTCAGCCGTTGAAAGTTCTCTCTTTTCAGGGTGGAAATACATACTCTTGCCGTAGTACTTCATACGCTTAACCTGATAAGCATAACTGATAACAACGGGAATCTGAGCGATAATCTGTACTGACTGACGAAGCACGTTTTCAATTGATAAATCGTCGGGATTCTCATCAAAGGAATAAGAAACAAGGATACATCTTGCAAGCTTATTCATAATATCAAAGGACGCATTGGTCATAAGAACATCCTCAATATAGGTCTTGGGAAGCTGTCTGCAATCACTCAGGGTTTCTTTAAAGAGGGCAAGCTGCTCCTTAGTGGGAAGTGAGCCGAAAATGAGAAGATACACAACCTCCTCATAACCGAAGCGGTTTTCTTTCTCACAAGCCTCAACTATATCGTTGATATTTATACCTCTGTATTTGAGCACACCATGCTTAGGAACTCTTTCACCGTCCTCAATAAAATAACCGTCAACAGAGCAGATATTTGTAAGACCCGCCATAACACCTGTACCGTCAGGGTTTCTCAGTCCTCTTTTAACACCATACTTCCAGAAATCATCCATATCTATTTTACTTTTTCTCTGTATCTTCTGGCTCATCACCTCAAGAAGTTCAGGAGAAATCGGATTGTATTTATCGTACATAGTAATACCTCCATATATAAAAACATATAATTACCCATATTAAAGTATTTCATTATATTTTATAACATTGAGTCAGTATTGTCAAGAGAGGTCGGTTAATATGAAAAACTATTTACTTAGTGCACTTTTTCTGTGTTTTCTGATAGCCTTCGCACCATTTTTAACTCTTATCTCACTGGAAACAGAAGCAGAAGACGCTACCGTACAAATAAATGACAGAGCTGACGGAAAAATACGTGTGCTTCAGGTTTCTTCAAGCCGTATTCTTGAAACAGATATAACTGAGTACCTTATAGGAGCGGTGGCAAGTGAGATGCCCGCTTCCTTCAGCGAAGAAGCATTGAAGGCGCAGGCTGTTGCAAGCTATACATACCTTAAGTGGATTCTTATGACCGCAGATAACCCACCAGCAGAGCTTTGGGATATTTCCGACGACAGCAATACCCATCAGGGATTTCTTACAAAGGAGCAGATGAAGGAGCGTTGGGGAGAAAAGTACGATACATACTACAGTAAATTAAAAAGAGTCATTGAAGAAACGGAAAACGAATATATAGCCTACGAAAACGAGCCCATACTTGCAGTTTTTCATGCAATCTCATCAGGAAGAACGTCGTACAGCAAGGACGTATGGGGTAATAGTATCCCCTATCTAATAAGTGTAGATGCCCCCGGTGATAAGCTGAGTCCCGAGCTTATTTCGACTAACACATTCACATACGAAGAGCTTTCTGCACTTTTCGAAGGCGCCGACGGAATCGATAAAAAAGATCGGATAAAAATTATCTCTTCAGCCGAAAACGGTTATGTAAAAGAAGTAAGCGTCGGTAACAGTACTATGAGTGGTACTGAACTAAAAGCACTTCTCAAGCTGAAAAGTCCGAACTTCACTATTAAAGCAACGGACAGTAAGGTTGAATTTACAGTTTACGGAAAGGGTCACGGTCTCGGTATGAGCCAGTACAGTGCAGATTTTATGGCAAGGCAGGGATATAACTATAAGGAAATTCTTGAGCATTTTTATCCCGGCACAGAATTGTTGACGGATTGATATTTACAAACACAAAAATTAACTGTATAATGAAGGGGATGTTAAAAAAGGAGAGATTTTATGTTTGTTCGTGTAAACAGTATCGGTCTTTTCGGTATGAAAAGCTTCGGTGTCGGTGTTGAAGCATCAATAGAAAACGGTTTCCCCCGTATGGACATAGTAGGACTTCCCGATGCCGCAGTAAACGAATCCAAGGACAGAGTCAGATCCGCCATCAAAAACAACGGATTCAAGTACAGTGACAAAAGAATTACGGTAAATCTCACTCCCGCAGATATAAGAAAAGAGGGGCCCGTATATGACCTTCCAATATTCATCGCTCTGCTTATTGCCTCGGATCAGCTTCAATGCAATATTGAAAAATCTGCTTTTATCGGCGAGCTTTCTCTCAGCGGTAAGGTAAGAAATCTCAAGGGTACTCTTTCGATGGTTATAAGAGCAAAAGCTCTCGGAATGACAGAGATATTTGTTCCTGCAGGTAACTCCTGCGAATGCTGTGTAGTAAACGGCATTGATATTTATCCGGTGCAGAGTGTAAAGCAGCTTGTTGACCATCTCAAGGGTATCAAAAAAATCAAAAGGCTTTCAAAGGAGCTTTACTCGGAATATACAAGACCTATAGAATATACCCCCGATTTCAGTGATGTAAAAGGTCAGTATCAACCAAAAAGAGCACTCGAAATTGCAGCCGCCGGTGGACATAATGTTATGATGATAGGTCCTCCGGGCTCAGGCAAAAGTATGCTCGCTAAAAGAATACCTTCAATTCTTCCCGATATGACCTTCGAGGAAAGCCTCGCAGTTACGGAAATACACTCGATTGCCGGATTTCTTCCCGATAACGTTTCTCTTATAAAATCAAGGCCCTTCCGCTCTCCCCATCACACTATTTCAACAGCAGGTCTTTCGGGCGGCGGACGTATTCCCTCTCCCGGTGAAGTAAGCCTTGCACATCACGGCGTACTCTTTCTCGATGAGCTTCCCGAGTTTCAGAAAAATACTATGGAGGCTCTGCGTCAGCCGATAGAAGACGGAAGAATCACTATCTCAAGAGTTTCAGGCTCACTCACCTATCCTTGTGAGGTTATGCTTGTATGCGCAATGAATCCCTGCCCTTGCGGATATTACGGTCACCCGACAAGAAAATGCAGTTGTCCTTCAGGCGCGGCAGCAAAGTATCTTTCAAAGGTAAGCGGTCCCCTTCTCGACCGACTTGACATACATATAGAAGTACCTCAGGTTGATTTTGAAAAGCTTTCAGACGACAAGCCCGCAGAATCCTCTGCAGAAATAAAAAAGAGAGTCAACAAGGCAAGGAGGATACAAAACGCTCGTTTCAAGGGCACTGCTGTTACCTGCAATGCAAAAATGACTCCCGATATGACAAGAAAGTACTGTGCACTCGACGATAAGTGTAAGGCTATACTTGAAAAATGCTTCACTTCACTTGACCTTTCAGCAAGAGCCTATGATAAAATTCTTCGCATCGCAAGAACAATCGCAGATCTTGACGGCAGTGAAAATATTCAGCTTGAACATATCACAGAAGCGGTACAGTACCGAAGCCTTGACAGAAAATTCTGGGGTACAAACTGATAAAACATAAAAAAAGAAGTATCAGCAAAAACTGATACTTCTTTTTTGTTAAGCTGTAAATGAAACTGTTGTGTAAGACTTCGCCCAGATGTATTCACTGCCTGTATAAACATAGGGACGTACGGCATATTTATAGGTTTTACCCTTCTGAAGCTTGCTGAATGATTGCTTGAGATTTACTGTTGACTTTACAACTATCTCCCACGTTTTAGTAGTATAGTTATAGGCATAAATTCTGTAACCTGTTTCTCCACCCGTCTTTGCCCAGCTCAATGTAACACTGTTACCGCTAACAGATGCGTTAATCTTCGTAGGTTCAGAAGGCACTGTATAAGCACTTTTACTTGTATAATCCGATGCCCATACAGTGCAATTACCTGACTTCGCATAGCTTCTTACGGCAAAAGTATATTTTGTAGCAGATTTTAAACCTTTCACAGTATAGCTGTTGTCATTTGTGGTTTTGAGAGCCTTCCAGGTACTACCGTTTTTTATGTAAACTCTGTAGCCTGTTGCTCCGTCCAGTTTTTCCCAGCTAAGCTTTACTGATGTTTCTGCCGCTTCACAGTTAATTTTAGTCAACTTCCGCGGTGCGGTAAGCGCTGTTGTTCTCAGCATATCTGAAACAGGAGACCATACTACCGTGTTTGAACTCATTTTGTAGGATCTTACAGCAAAAACATAGTTTTCACCATCATTCAAGCCTTTAACTGTTGCAGAAGTTTCTCTTGTATTTTTGATCAGCGTTTCCCATTTTCCGCTGGTTTTGTTGAGTATATATACTCTGTAGCCGTAGGCATTTTTTACTTTATCCCACTTCAGAACAACACTGCTGTCAGTAACCTTTGTAACCTTTACCTGCTTATCAGACGAAGAAAGCGTTTTAGTATTCAAAGAAATATAAACAGGCGCATATACCGTCTTTTTATCCTTTGCAAAAGCCTTAACGGCATAACTGTAATCAGTACCCGCCTTGAGATTAGTCAGAGTATATGTAGTGAAAGATGTACTGCTTACAAGAGTTTCCCACTTACCGGTGGTTTTATTGCGTACATATATGCGGTAACCCGTTGCGCCCTTGACCTTACCCCATGTGAGAGTTATGGAATTTTGCGTCGCAGTTGAGGTAATATAACCGGGTTTTGAGAGCTTAAGCCTTGTGTTGGCTTGCTCGTAGGAGTCTGTTTTACTGCAGAAATCACACACCGAAACATAAGCTTTGTTATCAAGATAAGTTGCAGGTCTCACATTATAAACGGTAAAGCTGTGTCCCGTTGCAGTGCCCTTGGCGTTGACACTGCTGTAAGCACCGCATCCGTTATCGCATTGCGCGGTCATTGTACCGTCCTTTGTACATGTGGCGTTGTTGTCATAGGTAAAATATGAATATGAGTGTCCGAGCTTTGTACCGACATCTGCAATCGTACGTGTTGTTCCGCAACCGAAATCACAGTAAGCAGTACGTGTGCCATCTTCCGTACATGTGGCATTGTTGTCAGATGTATACTCGGTAAATCGATGGTTTTCTTTTACTGCAGTACCCGTAATTTTGACTGTTTTATTCTTTGATGCACCGACACTGGTGAGTGTGAGTCCTTCACCGTACCCCATTGAGACTGTAAGGTCATAAAAGTTATAACTCATAACCTTACTGTTTGAAAGCTTATATGTAACCGACTTCGATTCATATACAGGAGATACAACAGGTACAACAAGAGTTGCCGCTCTCGGTTCAATTTTAGCTTCTACCGAGGTAACCTTACCGTATCCTGTCCAATCGTAAAAGGTAACAGTTATCGGTGTATTCGGCTTTTTTACTCTGCCGTGAGTATATGCGGCATTTTTTGCACTTTCAAAACCAAGCTCGTTGTATCCTATCTGATTAAAGTGGATGTTATCATGCACATCATCGGGAGTTGTCGGTGTATACCACTCCTCAGGCTGCTGAACCTGAATCGGATAATTGACACGTCCTTTCGGATATCTGCTTTCAAACCAGGCTTTTACTCCATTGGTTTTATCAGGCATATAAACCCACGAATCACCTATATTACACACTAGATTGATGTTATTTCCCTGTGTATTGCAAAGATAATACTGAGCTACCCTCTGTCCTCTCATTTCAAGATCAAGGAAACTTGTATAATAGCGGTTTTCTGCATCATCGGTATATTTGCCTCTTCTGTAGCCGCGTCTGTCTTCCTTACCTGCTCTCGGCATAAGAATATCACAAAATTCAAGGCTTTCTTTTTTGCCGTCTGCATCAATATCAAATGCTAAGTCCTGCATAAGACCGTTATGCATTGAAAGGAAGGAATTATAGTAAGCTTCAGCTGTCAAAGCATCATCCGAACAGCCCTGAAGCCAGAAATACCCCATATTCTTAAGCTTATAATGTCCCGCTTCGATTTCAGCACGCATTACCTGTTGAGCCGCAGAAAAGAGTGCAACGGCCTGCTCATATTCAGAGGCTCCCTTCATCCAACGTGAAACAGAAGAATAACCCTGACCGGCATTTATTACCCACACCTTATCACCGGTAAGGCGATTCCACTCATAAGCAAGAGCTCCGTCGAGTCCCTCCTTGCCGTTACCTTCCTCTGTAAGAGAGTTAACAGGATTAAGCGAAAGATATATACTATTACCGCATGTATTCTTTGTTCTGTACTCACCCTCAAGGGCGGAAGGAACAAACTGAGCGGCATTATTTTTTGTAAGATACGCCGGTACACCGTAGGTAGAATAAACCTGTCCGTTTTCACATGCTACCGATTGTGAAGCATCACCTTCAGCACCGACCATATTGCTCTGTCCTATAAGAAGAAACATAGAGATAGGAGCCTTTTCTACCTTTATATTGTAAAAGGTCTTCTTGTTACCCTTTACTACTTTTATAGTACCTTCACCTATGCCGGCAGCACGGATAACTCCGCCTTCTTTTTTAAGCACAGCATCGTCGGGAGTACCCTTTTCAACACCATATCCCACCTTGAACGAAGAAGGATGCCCGGCGTCGGTAATCTCAAAGCTATCACAATTCTGCGGGATGTAACGATCACCATACTTCAAAGTGATAACATTGGTTTCCTCTACAGAAGCCGCCTTAGTTACGCTGACAGAAAAAGCCGCAGGAAGTACTGAGGCAAAAATTGTCAAAACCGCCAGAAAGCTGACCAAAAGCTTTTTGATACTTTTCAGAACTATCATTCCTTTTCTAAAAATTCGATACATTATATCAAATTTCTGCTTATTTTTCAATAAAACGACACATAAAACCTCCGACTTCACAAAAAATTAATTCTTAATTTTAATTTCAAAATAACAGCGCTGTAGATAGCTGTGTAGAATTAGACATATTTTAGTAAAGTGTAATTTTAATTTGACTTTGACGCTTATTTATGTTAGAATGAAAAAAATGTCGAAATAGGAGTGAATTCAGTGGAAAAATTCTCGTGGATAAAAATTGATACTGCTTCAATTATGTTCACTTGTCTCAGCTCAAAAACATGGGGCAGAACCTTCCGTGTATCCGCCAATCTTAATAACGGCGATATTAATCCGGAGCTACTGAAAAAAGCAGTAAAAGACCTTATCCCTCGCTTTCCGAGCATCTACAGCTGTCTGAAAAAAGGCTTCTTCTGGAACTATCAGCAGTGCGTTACCGCTTTACCTGAAATAAGAGAAGAGCATTCAAAAATTCTTCTGCCTATCACGTACCGTAACGATGGAAGACCCGATTTCAGAGTACTTTACTATAAAAACAGAATAGCTATTGAAACGGCTCACCATATATCCGACGGTAAGGGTATGGGCGAATATTTCAACGCTCTTCTTGAAAGGTATGTTGAGCTTTGTGATAATCCGCTGTCCGAATACAAAACCGAAAAGGTTGAATGTACTGAAAATGCTTTTGCCAGGTACTATGAAAAAGGCGGAGAAAAGGCAGACAATACAACAATTAAAGCGTACCGTCTCGAGGGCGAAATAGAACCCGGTTTTCTTCAGCTGATTTTCCTTTATACACCCGTCGCGCAGCTTCTCGAAAAAGCAAGAGAGAAATCCATGACGATAACAGAATACGTTGCCGCTTCTCTTATCCTCGGTACATTACGAAGAGCTGAAAAGCCTGTAAATCTCCCGATTTCTATAGCAATCCCCGTTAACCTCAGAAGATTCTTCCCGACTGACAGCGTAAGAAACTTCACTGTTCAGACAGAAATAGTGTTTGACCCAAAAGGCAAAAATGATTATACCTTTGATGAAATCTGCGACAGTATAAGAGGTCAGTTGAAGGAAAAACTCAGAAAATCAGAATTACAAAAGCTCCTCAACAGATATGGCTCTCTTACTACCAATCCCGTGCTCAGAGTTGTACCTAATTTCATCAAGCTTCCCGTAATGAGAAAAATGCAGCATAAGTCCCATGCTGCAAATACTACTATTCTCACAAACACGGGAGAAGCCGTCAACAATGAAGCTCTCAAGGGAAAAATAGAACGCATTGAAGGGGTAAACGGTGACACAAGCGGATACGGACTTATAAGCACCTGCTCCGCACTTACTCACAACGGACTTTTTACCTTATGCTTCTCGGTTTGCAGCCACGATACCAGTTGGCCTATGCAATGTGTAAGAGTACTCTCAGAGCGAGGACTTGATATCAGAATTGAAAGTACACACGGAAATGGGGTAAGAAAAGATGAGATGTGATAAATGCAATGTGGATTTACCCGAAAGCTACACAAGATGTCCCCTTTGCGGCAGTAAGCCCGTCGACCGTGAGGTAAAAATCAAAAACGAAAGAGCCGTCCCCTACTCCGATTTACCGGTCACATTGCCTCCAAAAAGCAAAAAAGCAAAAACAGGGTTCACCACAGAAAAAATCAAGGCTTTTTTCAATTTATAAGTACAATGAGTAACAAAACACCGCCCGTAAAATACGGACGGTGTTTTTATATAGCTCAAAATTACATTAAATTTTAGTCTGTCTGATAATGCTCTTAAGACTTTCTGCACTGTTATTCAAAGCCTTAATTTCGTCATCGGTTAAAGGTAACATAACCTTATTATGAGCACCGTGACGTCCGACAACAGTAAGAAGACTCATACATACGTCGTCGATACCGTATTCACCGTGAAGCATTGTTGAAACTGTCATTGTAGTATCTATACCGCTTAAAAGACATTTACATATATGACATACAGACATAGAAACAGCATAGAAGGTAGCACCTTTTCTTTCGATAACTCTGCCACCGGACTTTCTTACGTACTCTTCAACCTCACTGACACTGAGCTTAGGAACAATGAGTCCGGGTCTTGCAAAGGATTTGCTGTATTCCATAACAGGTACATTTGAAATATTTGCAGTTGACCAGGGAATCATTGATGAATCTCCGTGCTCACCGAGAACATAAGCGTGAACATTCTGCTGACTAAGTGCGAAGTACTCAGCAAGACGGCTTCTGAGTCTTGCGGTATCAAGAATAGTACCTGAACCGATGATTCTTTCTTCAGGTATGCCTGAGCATTTACAGAAGGTATATGTAAGAATATCAACGGGGTTACTTACGATTACATAGGTTGCCTCGGGAGCGTACTTTGTAATCTGAGGAATAATACTCTTGAGGATATCAACATTTATCTGCGCAAGATCTAATCTGGTCTGTCCCGGCTTTCTTGCAACACCTGAGGTGATAATGACTATGTCTGAATCCTTCGCATCTGCATAGCTGCCCGCGTAAATTGAGCAGGGAGCACAGAAAGGTGTACCCTGACGGATATCAAGAGCTTCACCCATTGCCTTTTTAGCGTTGACATCGATCATCACAATTTCACTTGCAATACCTGTTGCAGTAAGTGTGTATGCAATTGTTGAACCGACACTTCCGGTACCGATAATAGTAATTTTATTCATAGCGCAGTAAATCCTTTACAGTTTATTTTTAAATATTATATACAAAAAAGCATTATTTTGTCAATGTTTGGAGTAAAATTACATTGATTATTTACATTTAATATGTTATAATTACAAAGAATTTTATGTTCTCAAGAGGAATCTATCAATAAACAGTATAAATTCCGCTTTCATTTTATGTAAGCAACTTGCGGACAAATAAAGGAGAGTTATTATGAAAATTACAGTTTGTATCGGTTCATCATGTCACATCAAGGGTTCACGTATAGTTGTTGAGTCTTTACAGCAGCTTATCAAAGACAATAATCTTGGCGAAAAGGTTGAACTCGGCGGAACCTTCTGTATGGGCCAGTGCCAGCAGGGCGTCTGCGTTACTGTTGACGGAGAGTTTCATTCAGTAAGTCCCGAAACCGTTGAAGATTTCTTCAAAACAGAAGTTATCGAGAAGGTGTAAAAATGATAATTCAGATTTGTGTAGGCAGTTCCTGTCACCTTAAGGGTTCACCTGAAATAGTTGAGCTGCTTCAGAATGCTGTATCTGAATATCATTTAGATGATGAAATAACACTCGCCGGCAGTTTTTGTATCGGCAAATGTAACCGCACAGGTGTAACTGTTCAGGTCGACGATGATGTTCACACCGGTATAACAAAAGAAAACTTCAAAGAGTTTTTCAAAGAAAACGTTTTAGATATTATAAGAAAATAAAGGAGTTGACATTAAGTGTCAAACTGTCTTACGTTAAAAAAATCAAACTGCAAAAACTGCTATAAATGTATCCGTAATTGTCCCGTTAAAGCTATACGATTTTCGGGTAATCAGGCTCATATCATAGAAGATGAGTGCATTCTTTGCGGTCAGTGCTTTGTTGTCTGCCCTCAGAATGCAAAGCAGATTGTGGACGAAACCGAAAAGGTTAAAGTATTTATTCAGAGCGGCGACCCTGTAATTGTCTCTCTTGCACCGTCTTTCGTTGCCAACTATGACGGCGCAGGCATTGAAGCAGTAAGAAAAGCTCTTAAAAAGTTAGGTTTCTATGATATTGAAGAAACCGCAATAGGAGCAACTATTGTAAAAAATGAATACGAAAGAATACTCAACGAGGAAGAACGCGATGTAATCATCTCATCCTGTTGTCATTCCATAAATCTTCTCATTCAAAAGGAGTTCCCTTCCTGTCTCGGATATCTTGCTGATGTAGTGTCTCCTATGCAGGCTCATTGTATGGACATCAAAAAGAGATATCCTGAAGCAAAAACAGTATTTGTTGGACCCTGCGTTGCAAAAAAGGACGAGGCAGATCACTACAAGGGTATTGTTGATGCAGTGCTTACCTTTGAGGAGCTTGCCTTATGGATGAATGAAGAACACGTCTCCCTCGAATTTGAGACAGACAGTAATGAGTACAGCCGTGCACGTTTCTTCCCTACAACCGGCGGTGTTCTTAAAACGATGAAGGAAAACAGCAAGTACGGTTATGTAGCTATTGACGGTGTTGAAAACTGTATATCAGTTCTTAAGGATCTTGAAAAGGGAAAAATCCATAATTGCTTTATTGAGATGTCCGCATGTATAGGAAGCTGCGTTGGCGGTCCCGTTATAGAAAAATACCAGCACGACTCAAGCGTAAAGGATTATCTCGAGGTTGCAACCTATGCCGGTGCGAAAGATTTCGAGGTTAATCAGCCTGAACCCGGAGAGCTTAAGAAATTTATCAAGTATATCGAGCATAAACTTCCCAAGCCCTCTGAGATTGAAATTAACAGTGCTTTGCGTCAGATGGGCAAATTCAAAGCTGCAGATGAACTTAATTGCGGTTCTTGCGGATACAACACCTGCCGAGAAAAGGCAATCGCCATCTGTCAGGGCAAGGCAGAAATTTCAATGTGCTTACCCTACCTCAAGGATAAAGCGGAAAGCTTCTCGGATATAATGGTTAAGAATACTCCTAACGGTCTTATTGTACTCAACGAAAATCTTGAGGTACAACAGATTAATGAGGCTGCAAGAAAGATCATGAATATCCGCAGTGCCACAGACGTTCTCGGCGATCAGGTCATCCGTATTCTTGACCCGACATCATTCATGAATGTTATGACAAGCGGTAAAGATGTAAGGGATGAAAGAGTATACCTTGCTGAATATAAGCGTTATGTTGAACAGACCATTATATACGACAGAGAATCCCATCTTCTTGTGGGTATAATGCGCGATGTCACAGATGAAGAGTACGAAAAAGAAAGAAAAGAAAACATCAGCCGCAAGACAATAGAAGTTGCCGACAAGGTTGTTGAAAAACAGATGAGAATTGTTCAGGAAATAGCTTCACTGTTAGGTGAAACAGCTGCTGAAACAAAAATCGCACTTTCGAAACTTAAGGAGTCGATAACTGATGAATGATTTATGTGCAGATATCGGATATAAAAGTATAAATCATTTCGGCGAAGAACTTTGCGGTGACCACGTTGAAATTGTTGAGGAAAATGAAAATTCTACCGTTATTGTTCTTGCAGACGGTCTCGGAAGCGGTGTAAAGGCAAGTATTCTTTCGACACTTACATCAAAAATCATTTCAACAATGATGTCAGCAGGACTGCCGATTGAGGAGTGCGTTTCAACAATCGCTGCAACACTCCCCGTTTGTTCTGTCAGAGGTGTGGCATATTCTACTTTTACAATTATACAACTGAAAAACAATGAAACTGCAGAGATTATTCAATATGATAATCCTCACGTAATTGTTATCCGTGATGAAGTAAATTACGATTATCCGAAAACTGAGATGACCATCGGCGGGAAAAAGATTTACAAAACTGAGCTTAAGCTTCAGGAAAATGATATTTTTGTTGCAATGAGCGATGGTTGTCCTCATGCGGGTATCGGTCTGATTTATAACTTCGGTTGGAAAAGAGAAGATATAATTGATTTTATTGAAACCCTTGTTCCCGCCGGATATACTGCCAAAACATTGTCAACAATGCTTGTTGATGAGTGCGATAAGCTGTACGGAAACAAGCCCGGTGACGATGCAACAGCGTGTGTAATAAGAATAAGAAAAAGAGAGCCAATGAATATGCTCTTCGGGCCACCATCAAACCGTGATGATGCAGACCGTATGATGTCGCTTTTCTTCTCAAAGGAAGGCAAACATATAATCTGCGGCGGTACCACCTCCTCTATTGCTGCAAAGTATCTCGGCAAGGAACTGAAGGCCACTTTAAACTTTGAAAAAAGTGATATTCCCCCGGTTGCTGAAATCGAAGGAGTTGATCTTGTAACAGAGGGTGTTATTACCGTCAACAAGGTACTCGAATATGCTAAGGATTATCTCGGTGATAACAATTATTACGAGCACTGGAGCTTCAAACGTGACGGAGCCTCTCTTATCAGCAGACTTCTTTTTGAAGAAGCTACCGATATAAACTTCTATGTGGGAAGAGCAATTAATCCCGCTCATCAGAATCCGGACCTTCCCATAAACTTCAGCATTAAAATGAATCTTGTTGAGGAGCTTTCGGCTTGTCTTAAAAAGATGGGAAAAAGAATCAAGGTAAGTTATTTCTAAGGTGATAAAAATGAGAAAATTTGATACAAAAGTTCAATATTTAAAATATAAAGTACTTCGCGAGGTTGCAAGTCAAGCCTGGAACGGTACTCTTTTACAGAATGCCTTTGACATTCTTAAAATAATCGTACCCGGCACAACACCGACAATGCGCTGCTGTGTTTACAAGGAGCGTGCAATACTCGCTGAAAGAGTAAAGCTTGCTATGGGCGGCGGAAATTATAATGATAATGTTATTCAGGTAATAGATATTGCCTGTGACGAATGTCCCGACGCAGGATATGTTGTAACTGACTCCTGCCGTGGATGTCTTGCTCACAGATGTGAGGACGTATGTAAAAGAGGTGCTATAACCTTCGACAGTAATCACGTTGCCCACATCGACAAAAGCAAGTGCGTTGAGTGCGGTCAGTGCGCTAAGGTATGTCCCTTCGCAGCTATTATAAACAGAAAGCGCCCCTGTCAGATTTCCTGTAAGGTTAAAGCTATTACCATTAACAAGGATAATAATGCAGCTTCAATCGACGACAGCAAGTGTATACAGTGCGGTGCATGTGTGTACCAGTGCCCCTTCGGAGCTATAACCGACAAATCCTTTATTGTTGACGTTATAGACATCATCAAAAACAGCGACAACAATAAGAATTATAAGGTATATGCGCTCGTTGCACCTTCAATCTCAAGTCAGTTCACCTACGCTAAGCTCGGACAGGTAATATCAGGTCTTAAGGCGCTCGGCTTCTACACAGTAGTTGAAGCAGCTCTCGGCGCTGATATGGTAGCTTATGCTGAGTCAAAGGAGCTGTCTGAAAAGGGCTTCCTTACAAGCTCATGCTGTCCCGCTTTCGTACAGTATATAAAAACAACCTTCCCGAAGCTTTTACCTCTTGTTTCTCATAATCTCTCACCTATGGCAACCCTTGCAAAATATATCAAGGATACCGACGAAAATGCAAAGATCGTATTCATCGGCCCTTGTACTGCAAAAAAGGCAGAGGCTCAGCTTGAAACAGTCAAGCCTTATGTCGATGCAGTCCTTACCTTTGAGGAGCTTCAGGCTCTTTACGACAGCCGCAGTATTGATATTACAACCCTTGTCGAAGACGTACTTGATAACGCATCATATTTCGGCAGAATTTTTGCCCGCTCCGGCGGTCTTACAGATGCAGTCAAGCAGGGACTTATTGAGCAGAAGATTGATTTTACTCTTAAGCCTGTTACCTGTAACGGCATAGAAGAATGCCGTATAGCTCTTCTCAAAAAGAGCAAGGATGCTCTTGATGCCAACTTTATCGAGGGTATGGCTTGTGTCGGCGGTTGCATCGGCGGCGCCGGTTGCCTTACTCACGGAGAAAAGAACAAGGCTGAGGTTGACAAGTACGGTATGGAAGCCTATGAAAAGACCATTACCGATGCTATTTCCGTTTTATAAGCCTCTCCCCTTCTCAACTCAAAGTATCAGAACCTCTTTCAGCTTATGCTGAGGGAGGTTTCTTTTTTAATTTTCAATAAAACAGTTGACCTTATTTATTCCTTGTTGTAAAATATAGGAAGAGGTAAACCTCTATTAAACAAAAGGAGAAAAAATTATGGCAAACAGATTTGTTCTTAACGAAACATCCTACCACGGCAAGGGCGCAATTGCAGAAATTGCAACCGAAATCAAAGCAAGAGGCTTTAAAAAAGCTTTCGTATGCTCCGACCCTGACCTCATCAAGTTTGAGGTTACAAAAAAGGTAACAGACATCCTTGACGGTGCAGAAATCGCTTACGATGTTTATTCAAACATCAAGCCTAACCCCACAATCGAAAACGTACAGACCGGCGTTGAAGCCTTCAAGGCAAGCGGTGCTGACTGCATCGTAGCAATCGGTGGCGGCTCATCAA
>JAFZFT010000068.1 GCA_017555765.1 Clostridia bacterium
TAACCATTACTTTTCCCTTGCGTTTAATGATTTTGCACTTCTCGCAAATTTTCTTTACAGAAGGTCTGACTTTCATTGTATTACCTCCTTAAAAATTACATATTTTGATCGCCAGGTGATACGGCCTCTTGTAAGGTCGTAGGGTGACATGTCGACTGTTACCTTATCACCGGGGAGAATTCTGATATAGTTCATTCTCAGCTTACCGGAGATAGTAGCAACTATCTGACGGCCGTTTTCAAGCTCAACCTTGAATGTTGCATTCGGAAGAGCTTCGACCACTGTTCCTTCGACTTCGATCATATCCTGCTTGGACATACTATATAACCTCTCTTTCAGCGGAGCCTGAATATTTATTCAGCGCTCTTTTCAATGAACGATTTGTTGCTGTTTCTTCTTCGGTAAGAACAAATCCTGTTTTTGCGAGGTGTAAGGGGTTCTTTTTCTTGGGTCTTTCGACCGGTCGTTCCTTTCCGTCGCAAACGAATATTCCTTCATCGGTGATATCAACCACCGCAAGGAAGTATCCCTTGTCCCTGCCTGCCTTTGATATTACCACGCTTCCTTTTCTGAGTTCCATATGGCACCTCTTATTCGGGAAGAGTGAGAATCATACATTCGCCGTCGTTAGTGATTGCAATTGTATGTTCAAAATGTGCTGAGAGCTTACCGTCTTTAGTCACGATAGTCCAGCCATCGGGTAACTGGTTTACCTGCCATGTACCCTGATTAATCATTGGCTCAACAGCAATAGTCATGCCCGGCAACAATCGGGCTCCTCTGCCGGGAGAACCGAAATTCGGAACCGAAGGGTCCTCGTGAAGCGATTTGCCTACGCCGTGTCCTACAAAATCCTGAACAACGCCGTATCCTCGCTCCTCGCAATACACCTGAACCGCATTGGAAATATCACCGATTCTGTTGCCCGCGACAGCCTGTTTAAGTCCCACATAGAGAGACTCACGGGTCGTGTCGATCAGCCGCTGTGCCTCGTCGGAAATCTGTCCGACTGCAAATGTGGCAGCATTATCGCCGTGATAACCGTCCTTTACAGCGCCAAGGTCAATGCTGACGATGTCGCCTTCTTTAAGGATTCTGTCCTTTGACGGGATACCGTGTATTACTTCGTTGTTTATGGAAATACATGCAGTTGCAGGAAAACCGTAAAGTCCTAAGAAGTTGGGTTTTGCACCCTGACTTTCAATATACTTACGGGCTATTGTGTCAATTTCGAGAGTTGAAACTCCGGGTCTGACAGCTTCACCTGCAACTTTGAGTGCCATGGCGGAAATTCTTCCCGCTTCACGCATCAGTTCGATTTCCTTGCGTGTTTTCAGCACTACTGCCATGCTTAATCCTCCAATGCCTTGAAGGTAAGAGCAGTTGTATCAGCAACTTCCTCCTGACCTTCAACGATCACAAGTTTGCCTGTCTTGCTGTAGTAATCCTTCAGCGGTTCAGTTTCCTCGTGATAAATCTTGAGTCTTTCAAGAACTGTTTCGGGAGCATCGTCTTTTCTCTGAACAAGTTCGCCCTTGCAAAGGTCACATACGCCTTCTGCAGCGGGTTTCTTGTATTCGAGGTGGTAAGATGCGCCACAAGCTGAACAAACTCTTCTGCCGCCCATTCTCTTAGCGATAGCTTCGTCAGCAACTTCGATATCGATAACCTTGTCGATTACGATGCCCATTGTGTCGAGAGCTTCTGCCTGAGGAATTGTACGGGGGAAACCGTCAAGGATGAAACCGTTTGCACAGTCATCCTTTGCAAGTCTTTCCTTGATGATGCCGATAACAACTTCATCGGGAACAAGCTTGCCGGCTTCGATAAATTCCTTTGCCTTAACACCCATCTCTGTGCCGTTCTTAAGAGCTTCACGGATGATGTTACCTGTTGAGATTGTGGGGATAGCGAGTTTTTCGCTTACCTTCTCTGCCTGAGTTCCTTTACCTGCTCCGGGAGCACCGAGAAAAATAATATTCATTGTTATTTCCTCCTTAGTCAAGGAATCCCTTGTAATGACGCATCATCATCTGGCTTTCAAGCTGACGTACAGTTTCAATAGCAACACCAACAAGAATGATGATTGATGTACCGCCGAGTGAAATTGAAACGCCTCTCTCGAGTTCGAGAGCCTTACAAAGCACTGTTGTGAGCTGTGAGTAGATTATGGGGAACAATGCTACCACGCTGAGAAGAAGTGCGCCGAGAAGAACGATCTTGCTTATTACCTTTGCAATATAATCTGAAGTGGGACGGCCTGAACGAACGCCGGGGATTGTACCGCTGTTCTTTGCAAGGTTGTTTGCCATTTCAATGGGATTATACTGAATTGATGAATAGAAATAAGCGAAGAAGATAATGAGAACAAAATAAATTAATGTGTAAGCCCAATGTTCTGTTGTAAATACGTTGAAGAACTTACCCCAGAATGAATCTGCCTTAACGTCCACGAACATCTGAACTGTTGAAGGAAGTGAGAGAATTGAGCTTGCGAAGATAACGGGGAGAACACCTGACATATTAACCTTGATGGGAATATGTGAGCTCTGACCGCCGTACATCTTACGTCCGACAACACGCTTTGTGTACTGTACGGGAA
>JAFZFT010000069.1 GCA_017555765.1 Clostridia bacterium
CTAAAACTACCACCGGCACCTCTGTCAGCTTAAGCCTTGTTGCTGCAAGGTATCTTCTGTGACCTGATATGATTTCATACACATCTGCCTTATCATCCTTTCGCACCATAATAGGCTGAATAATACCGTTTTCTCTGATGCTATCTTCCAACGGTTTCATATCCTCCTCACGGTATTTGTACGGATTTTTGAGGTTAGGTACAATGCTACCTACAGCCATATTTACGATTTCGGTTGTCTGAGGCTTTACTGTCTCTGTTTCTTCTGTTTTTCCAAACAGTTCATCAATAAAATTTTCTTCTTTATTCATTTATCTATTCCTTTCAAATTTCTTAGATTTTGTTCTTCCTTTAGCCTGATTTACCAGCTCGTCTATTTTCTCTTTACCGAAGAACCTTTGTAAGAGAGAATAATCCTTAATCTGCCTGATAAGTGACCTATTCTGTTCACGAAGCTCACTGTTTTCCCTTGCAAGAATTGAAACCCGTCGCTGTAAACTGTTGTTATGACCTTTTGCTGCTATTCGTGCTTCAACTGCTTTCAGATATTTTGCGAATACTGTTTTCACAAGAGTTTTCAGCTTTGATATCAACGGTTCTGCATATTTTGTTTTGTATGCTTTGGCTGTCATAAGCGGTGCCGACTCGGGTAATATGAACTCATTACTGTTTAATTGCTCTATCAGGTTTTCAATACCTCTGCCGTCATCATAGGTTTCAATCTGCTCTCTGACTGCTTTAAGTTCACATTGCTTTTCGGCTATTTCATCTTTAAGAGCTTCAACCTCTTGACTACGCATTTTCTTTTCATAATCAAGAACCGACAAATGCTTTTCGTGAGTACCTTTCTGTTCCCACTCTACACCGTATCTCCCCATAATTTTTGATAGCTCTTCTTTTTCGGACAGTATCCATTGATTCCACTCTGTATCTCCGCGAGTACCTCCCTTGAAACCTTGCTTTGCAAGAGCTTGTTTTAATGATACTCTTGTTTCAAGACCGCGCTTACTGCCGGTTGTGAATGGTACAAAGTCAATATGCAGATGAGGTGTAGCTTCATCCATATGAAGATGAGCAGAGAAAACACGGAGATTAGGATTTCTCTGTTGAAAGTTTCTGATATATTCTGTCAATATTTTTTCAGCAAGTCTGCCTTCATCTGTTTCAGCATTCATATTATCCTTATTACCGATTTGCAGAATGACTTCGTGAAAGGGTTTTTCCTGTTTTCCTGACACTATCTTTTTATAGTAATCATCTATTCTTCGGTCAGTTCTGTTTTGTTTGGCATTGTAATCTTGCAGTGCTTTGTCAAAAAGCTCATGATACACATCCTTGATATCTTCATTTATGAAAGATGTGTTCAAACAGCTTCTTGTCGGGTCGGTATTGAGAGCATTAAACTTTCTTTCATTGTGTCTTACAGAGCCTTTTCCAACCATAACACTTATACTTCTTCTAATATTCTCACATCCTTATTTAAAATATATTTCGTCTCAAGTTTTGTTACTTTTGTCAAAAGTAACGCAAAAGCACTTTTGACATCCATAAGGCTATCAAAAGATGCTGTTGCGCTCTCCGAGGGGTGCGGGTCTCCGGTGGAGACCTCTGTCGGCTTCAGTCGGCAGAAGCACCGACCGAGCCGGCAGGCGAGACAAGGGCGTTGCCCTGCAATTTGCGAATTGCACCCAACAGGGCTGTTTTTGTAAAACCACCCTGTACCCCGTAAAACTTCATTTTCACCATTTATGAACCTTACAGATTATTCATAAACGGTGATGCCGTCGCCTCTATGCCAATAAAGCCTCTTACTCTGCGGTGTTCTCTGTTGTAAACATTGTTACTGCTTTTAATACCGTACTTATTTTCATTGGCAATCAGAAAGTCGCTCAGGCTTCTTGAACTCATAGGCGACAGAGCGTTTTCTTCGCACCACAGCTTGTAAATCTCATATAAATCCTTTGATGTTATGGACTTATCTTCTGCGTATGCGAAATAGCCATCTGACTCCATAAATTCATCTGCATTGACATTATTGCGCTTGACGGATTCACGGTTACTTATTGCTCGTTCACTCTCGGTAAACTGAAAGTTATTTGCGAGTAATCTCTGCAAACCTTCAAACGCCCACAGGAATATACCTTCAATTTCCTCTCGCATTTTATCTGCTATATGAGGGTCATCAATCCTTGCTTCGTTTTTATCCTTGGTTGTCAGCACAAGCTGTCGTCTGAAAAAGCCGTCGCTTTTATCAAACATAGCCTGCAGGTCACCGTTGCTGAAAGCAAGAAGTCTTGCGTACATATATCCCTGATAGCTTTGCTTATTCTTCTTTTCAAGGTCCATCTTTCCTTGTGCGGTAACAATGGATTTGACATAGTTTGTGTGCTTGAGTCCCTCCATACGAAGGTCATCATCAATACACAGAAGAATATGCTCAAGGTCTGCTCTTGCAAATCTGTTCTCTGAGATTTTGCCAATGCTTCCGTCTTTCATATTACTGCCGAAAAGCGTTGTCATAACAGCACCTATCTGCGATTTGCCTTCGCCGCCGTTACCTTTGATAACCATCATTCGCTGACCTTTATTGCTCGGTATCAGACAGTAACCGATAAACTCCTGAAGTGTAGGTATATCCTCCGGATAAAGCAGTTCGTCGAGAAAAGACAGCCATCGTTCAGGCTTCGGTGCATAAGGATTGTACCTTACAGGAAGCCTTGTTCGTACAACACTTTCTTTGATATCGACAAAGCAACCGTTAAAATAAAGTGTACCGTCTTCAAGGTGTATTCTGTCTGTTTCGGGTGCAAAGGTTTCATCAAGTGCCTGTATTTTTAAAAGCTCAACGATATTAGAAATCTTCTGCGGAACATTAGCTACCGCACAGACTTTCAGGTCATCAAACACCATTCTCTTTAGAGGTATTTCATCAACAACTCTGCCTTCAGCAGTAAAGAATGAACCACCCGAGAAGATAATCTTATGCTTACTAAGAAACTCCTCACAGAATATTGCCTCATTGATTATTTTTCCGTCAGCCCACGCAGGACCCTCAACACCAAACTCGTCATTTGAAAATTTGTCATCTGAATTTTTACTCATTTCCTTTTCCTCCTTTCTTCGGCTTCATTTGTTCTTGCTCCTTTCGTTTTATTTAACCTCCTTGCCGCAGGGTTGGTCAGTGTATGTAGCTCCATTTATATACCGCACAATTTCGAAAAATATATATGAGGTTTAAGTGTCTCCTCTGCGTACGTGCGTACGAGATGTACGTATGTACGCAGTAAGATGAATTAACTTGCTCTATATATTTGCTTCTTTTTACACCTCCTGCAATTTATTATAAAGAGCCATTGACAATAAATCAATGGTTTTGTATAATGTACATTGGAGTGATATGAATTCTCTAAATATCTAAAAATCTACATTCTCCAAAACAAAAGGTGCATTATGAAAAAAGATTATTCTGAATACAAACGAACAGAGTATGATAAATATTTGTCACGACGTTCTAACAGAGACGGTGTATTGTTAGATTACTTTGCTAACTATGTCCGCTTTAATTACGAAACAAAAACTGTAAATATAGCTGTTGATGACAGAAATGAATATCAAGCAATGGATTTTGTAATTGAAGAATATGAGCAGGAAGTTGCTGAACGGACGGGTAAAGAATATAAAAAATATGAGCCTTCACCCGAAGAGCAAAAGTCAGAGCTTAAAGAAACTCAGCTGGATTATGACAGAATAAAAAACCGATACGATTTCCAATTGGGTTCTGATGCAGGTATTCTTTGCGACGAAACAGGTGTTATAGAAAATCCGCTTATCAATATTTTCAGCGGTGCATATGTAACACTCAAATACGGCGAAGGAATATTGGATTTCATTTATGCTGATTTTATGACACCCTTCAAAAAAGCTTATGAATCAGCACAACTGGAAAAAATGATTATTGAGTACGCCAAGGAATTATATAAAGATAAAACTCCTCAGCCGGAAAAAGCTGAAGAGCCACATAAAATATACAATGAAAATCAGATATATGTTGAAAATTTCTATTCCTATGAAATGACATTTTATGAGATTAAAGATATTGCTTTTGCTTCGTTATACACCGCTATATGTCCGCCGAATTTTACTGACAGAAGCTATGACAAGATAAAAAAATTAAAATGGTATTTAAGCTATCTTTTATGGCTTCAGGATGAATATAAAGAAATGATTGAGTTTTGCTATGACGAGGATTTTTATCCTGAAATATTAGGCTCACTTTATCCGAGTGAAAGATTAAAATTATATCGCACAATTCATGATTTGCCTTTCAGGTTTGACAGAACAGAAGAGCTCTCGATATCCAACAGAATGGGTGGCAAAGAAATGCCATACGGTATGCCAATCAATGAGATTTTGGATAGAATTAAGGCAATGAGCGGAGAACCCACCGAAGCAGAAAAGCAATTTGCAGAAAAATATAATATCTCTGTCGGCACGCTGAAAGCTTGTATTGCACATCCTTCATTTATGAGTATTACATATAGCTTCCGCAGTGTTGCAGATATCCTTGAGCTTGAATTCACAAAAATGCTTGAGCAGAATGTTCACTTCCGTAAATGCAAGCGCTGTGGGAAGTATTTCATAATGAAAGGCAAATACGATACCCGTTACTGTGACAGAGTGGCAGAAGGTGAAAGCCGTAGCTGTCAGGAATTTGCTGCTGCCGAAAACTATAAAGCAAAGCACGCTGATGATAAGGCTACCGCTATTTATAGCAAATATTACAAGCGTTATTCGGCAAGAGTAAAGGTCAGACAGATTAAAGAGGCTGACTTCAAAAAGTGGAAGTATCAGGCTATGACAAAGCGTGATGAGTGCACTGCCGGTGATATTACCGCCGAAGAATTTGCAGAATGGATGGAAAATTATTTCCCAAACCGAAAGAAAAAGAATTGATAATAAACAACTACCGCCGAGGATTTTTACTCCCCGGCGGCAAGTTATTTATTCAGTTATATTAATAATGAGCTGCACCGCATTCACATACGGGATTCATCTTGAACAACTTCCAGAAGAACTTGACAATCTTCCAGATAAAGCCCATAAAGCCGTCCTTGTGGCAAAGGTGGTCACAAGTGCTGTCTGTGGGTTCATCAGGTGTATCAGGCTCGTCGGGAGTGTTAGGTTCATCAGGTGTGTCGGGTGTGGGTTCTTCGGGAGCAGGCTTTTCGAATTCGTGCCCGCAACCGTGGTCACAGATGTAGTCACCGTCTTCGTCAGCGTGAGTGAGAGCTGAATTTTCAATTTCTCTTGTAAGTACATCACCGCAAAGAGTACATGTTGCTGATTCAATTGCATTAACCCCGCACTTTGCTTCTTCGGTTACTTCATAATCAAGACCGTTGTGCTCACCTGCAAGGCAGTTTTCAATCTTAGCATAGATTGCTTCCACTCTTACCTTTAACTCGTTAAGCTTTTCTTCGTTATCCTTAACGGAGCCTTCGAGAGCCTCTGCTTCTTCTTTAATCTTTTTTATTTCGTCTTTTGCTTCATCGGTCATAGACTTTAGAACAGCCTGATATTTTGCTTCACCGTATTTTTCTTTAAGTTCTTGTTCAATAGGTTCAGCGTAGATTTCAATTTCCTCAAATCCGTTAACCTTAACTGCTGTGCCGTCTGCGATACCTTCTTCAACTACCTCAACAAACTCGCTAATCTGTATTATCTTTTGGCTGACAGTATTTTCTTCACCTTTGATAAAACGGTGGTTTTCATCCAAATCAAAGAAATTAATTATATTATTAACCTCTTGCATCATACTGTCTGTAAGGTTTTCATCAAGATAACCCTTAACCTTTTCGAGCAGTTCTTTAAATTCCGCATAGTTAGAGACTCTTTCTACGAGCTCAATCTTTGTATCTTTACAGATTGAGCAGGTGTAAGTGTAACAACCTTCTTCTGTCCTGGTAGGTCTTGTGAGTACACCTTCACCCCATTCGTGAGCACATACTTCTCCGCATACATCACAGATACCGCTTGTGGAGAACACATGTCCGATAGCAGGGATTTCTTCATATGTTGTGTAATCACAAGCTGTGCAGTATTCGTAAGCTTCCCAGCCGATTTCTGTACAAGTTGGTGCCTGAGCGTCAACTGAAACAAGGCTGTGTCCTACAACACTATCAGAAGCATAAACTTTCTCACCTACA
>JAFZFT010000070.1 GCA_017555765.1 Clostridia bacterium
GCGGGTCTGTTTTTTCTCATAAGGTACCCCGCAACCGCATTTGCAAGAGTGTCCCCCTGATGGTTGTGGGTCTCGTGCATGGCGAGAGTACCCGGCTTATTGACAATAAGTATGTCCTCGTCCTCGTAGATGATGTCGAGGGGGTAATCCGTAGGTATTGACACCGAAGCGCTTTCGTCGGTGGGAATGTTGAGCCCTACCCTGTCTCCGCCGTAAATAAGGTCTACGGTACGTGCGTGACTGCCGTTGACTGTAATGCCGTCGGGGGTTCTCTTAAGACTCCTGAGCAGCTTTACGGAGATTTTAACGTACCCCCGAAGGAAGCTGATGAGCTTCTTGCCCTCAAAGGCTTCGGGGACGGTGTATTCTATATTTCTCATTTGGTTTTCTGTGAGTATTCGTCAAGAAGACTCTTCTTTTCCTCCCAGAGTCTCTGTGAAAGGTCGACGTAATAGGTGTGAGGATTCTCGAAACGCTTTACCTCATCCCAGAGAGTAGCAACCTGCTCATTGCAGAATGCCTTTATATCCTTGATATCGGGACAGTCGTAGCAGCATTCACCCTTATCGAAGATTTTAACAAGAAGGGGCTTTGCGGTAAAGTTGGTGATAGTCTTTCTCTTCCAGGTGTAGTCGGGGTCGAAAAGCTCATAGTCAGTACTGCTGTCGATTTCTTCGTCGAGAAGAGTTATAACGTCAGCGAGTGCCTTGCCTGTATCGTTGTCGAAAAGTCTGTATACCTTCTTAGCGCAGGGAGTTGTGATTTTCTGTACGTTTTCACTGAGCTTGATTCTCGGTACGGGAACACCGTTTTCTTCAACGGCAACGATTTTGTAAACACCGCCGAATACGGGAGTAGATGCGGCTGTGATAAGTCTTTCGCCTACACCGAAAGAATCAACCTGAGCACCCTGAATGAGCATATCACGGATAATGAGCTCATCAAGGGAGTTACTTGCAACGATTTTGCAATCGGGGAAGCCCGCATCGTCGAGCATCTTTCTTGCCTTCTTTGAAAGGTAGGTAATGTCACCTGAGTCGATTCTTATACCCTTGGGGCGGAAGCCTCTGGGAAGCACCTCCTCATTGAAGGCACGAATTGCGTTGGGGATACCTGACTTGAGTACGTTATATGTATCAACAAGAAGTGTACAGTTGTCGGGGTACTGTCTTGCAAAGGCCTTGAATGCCTCGTACTCGTCACCGAAAAGCTGTACCCATGAGTGAGCCATAGTACCTACAGCAGGTACGCCGAAATCTCTTTCGTCAATGGTACACGCAGTTGCATCACAGCCACCGATAAATGCCGCTCTTGCGCCGTATATAGCCGCATCGTAGCCCTGTGCACGTCTTGAGCCGAACTCCATAATGATTCTGTCGCCGGCAGCTCTCTTGAGGCGGTTTGCCTTGGTTGCGATAAGGCTCTGATGGTTGATTGTGAGAAGCACCATCGTCTCGATAAGCTGAGCCTCGATAACGGGGCCCTTTACGGTGATGATAGGCTCACCGGGGAATATGGGTGTACCCTCGGGAATTGCCCATACGTCGCAGGTAAATTTAAAATCACGCAGATATTCAATGAAGTCCTCGTTGAAGCCCTTTCTTCTGAAAAGCTCAAGGTCCTTCTGTGTGAATTTGAGATTCTTAAGGTAGTCCACAAGCTGACGGAGACCTGCCATAATTGCAAAGCCGCCGTGGTCGGGTACCTTTCTGAAGAACATATCAAAATAGGCTACAGTATCCTTGAAGCCGTTGGTAAAATATCCGTTAGCCATTGAAAGCTCGTAAAAATCCACGAGCATTGTAAGATTTCTGGATTCCAGTGTATTACTCATAATAAACACTTCCTTAATTTTAATTAGTATCATTATATCATCCGTTGCCAAAAATTAAAAGACCTTAAGCGGTATTTCTCAAAAAACAGTATCCCCAACCCGCTTTTCAGCGGTACTAAAAGACAGCAGTGCCCGATGTGTCAAAACAAATTGTTGCAAATGCCGAAAATATTTGCAAAAACTTGACAAAATAACGGGAAGGTGTTACACTAACAAAAAAAGAAAAATTGGCAAATTTATATAGAAGGTGAAAAAATGCGTATCAGAAAACAGGCACTCGGCGACAGAAATATTGTCGGTGCAAGAATCGAAGCAAAGAGAAAGGAACTCGGCATCAAGCAGATTGACCTTCTCACCCAGCTCCAGATTAAAGGTGTTGAGCTTACAGCTTCAGGTCTTTCAAAGCTTGAGGGACAGATCAGAAGCGTATGCGACTATGAACTTGTTGCAATTTCCGAAGTGCTCGGAGTTTCAATCAATTGGCTTGTAGGTAAAGAAGACTAATATAAAAGAGACTGCAGTTGCAGTCTCTTTTTTGATGGGAATTCAGGGATTAGTCAGGGACACGGCGAGCGAAGAACCTACATCCTTGCTACACCTGACAGTAATCTTAACCTCCCTCCCCGAGGGAGGTGGCGCGGTGCAACCGTGACGGAGGGAGTAACCATCTGCTTTTTCATCTTTATGTTTCGATAAGTCTTCAGCCGTGGTAACGCTCATGCCGCTATGGCAAACCCTTCCGTCACCCTTCGGGTGCCACCTTCCCTTTCAGGGACGGCGAGATTATGGTGGCTCCTTCGGAGCAAATAATTGCTTTTGTCGGTTGTGACAAAAGGAAGCAAAAGCACGCTTTTTTATAGACACGGCTCGGCATATTTGAATATATGTGTAGTCCGCCTTCAACAGCAAACTGCGGAAGCGAGCCATCAGTGATGTTCGCTGAGAAAGATAGTTATTATTTAATCCTACTACGCCCTAAGATATTACTATCCTCTTGCGGTTCCCGAAAGTTGCTTTCCGCTTGTAGCGCGGGCAACTTTCGACCGCTGCGCCATCCTCACCTCGCTTCATCTCGCACTGCGAGCGCTTCGGCGACGATGCCCTCCGTTTGCAGTTTCCGCAGCGGGCAAGGTTTTATTTTATGTAGTATTTTACGGAATCGTTATTCCAAGCTTTTGTTATAGTGTTTCCTCACGGCGACCGCAAGAGTATGGTGGCATCCGCAAGGATGACGGAAGGGGCCAACCTACATCCTTACGCTCGCCCAATTGTAAACCTAACCTCCTTACTCGAGGGAGGTGGCAAAATCGCAGATTTTGACGGAGGGAGTAACCGTTTGCTTTTTAGTCAGATGAGCGTAAAGATGTACATTACAAGGAACCCATCGCAATTTGTCTTGCATCCTCCGCAAATTTGTGCTACAATGAAAAAAACACAAAAAGGAGTCAAAATTATGGAAACAATCAAAGCTTTATTCGCAGACAACTTCCCCGCAGCCTTTGCAACTGCTTGCCTTTGCGCATACTTCTTCGGTATGGCAGTTGTATTTATTCTCAAGCCTCTCAAAAATGCAGAGAGCTTCTCAATCAAGCCCGTTGACAACGCAGGTAAGACAGAAATCCGTGTTTATTACGGCGGTAT
Source organism: Clostridia bacterium (assembly GCA_017555765.1). GTDB lineage: Bacteria > Bacillota > Clostridia > Oscillospirales > Acutalibacteraceae > UBA6857. The sequence goes on from JAFZFT010000070.1 coordinate 3,476, forward strand.
TTCAGGTGCCCTCGGCGGCTTCCTTCTCTACCTCGCAATCGCAACAGGCACAGCCTATTATTCACTCGTAGGCGGTATGTTCTTCGCTACTACAGTATTCGTTACAAGAACAATCTTCCTCTTTGTTGATAAGGGCTGGAAGTGTCCCTACACAAAGCTTGCAATTCCCGCAGAGGGCGCATTCGTTATCGCTCTGTGGACCTGCTACTTCCTTGCAAAGTAATATGGGTTACTCAGTTATACCTCAACCCGCCCGCATAAATGTAAAAAACGGCACCTGTGCTTTCAAGGTGTCGTCTTTTATAAAAATAGTCGGTGAGGAAAGTACTCTTGCCGCAAGAGATGAGCTTACAGCCTTTCTCAATAGCGTACTTGAGATTTTTCCTTCGGGCGGAGAGCAGGAAATACACTTTACCCTTGCTGAAAGTACCGACAAAAAGGGTAGCTATAATATCAGCGTTACGAAAAACCGCATAGAGCTTACATCAGGCAGTGAGGAGGGTCTTTTTTATGCCGTACAGACCCTCAAGCAGCTTCTCTTTCAGTGCGGAGAGTACCTGGACGAGACGGAAATCTATGACGAGCCTGAGTTTGAAATCAGAGGCTTAATGCTCGACTGCGGAAGGTACTATTTCCCTAAGAAGGACGTTTTCCGCTTTATTGACCTTATGGCTCTTCACAAGCTCAACGAATTCCATTGGCATTTAAGCGAGGATCAGGGCTTCCGCTGTCAGCTCGATTCGGCTCCCTTGCTTACGGAAATCGGCTCTGTACGAAGCCACACAAACTTCAACAACAAGGAGCATTCGGGCTACTATACCAAGGCGGATATAAAAGAAATCATAGCCTATGCCCACAGTAAGTACATTAAGGTTATCCCTGAAATTGATACACCGGGTCATGCGGTGAGTATGATAAGTGCGTATCCCGAGCTTTCCTGCTTCGAAAGAGACCTTCCCGTTGCCACAAGCTGGGGCGTCAAGCACGATGTACTCTGTGTGGGTAAGGAGAGTACCTTCGAGTTTATGTACCGCATTCTCGACGAGCTTTGCGAGATGTTCCCCGACGGTATAATCCATATCGGCGGCGACGAGGTACCCGAAACAAGGTGGAAAATCTGTCCCCACTGCCAGAAGCGTATGAAGGACGAGGGACTCGAGGACGAAAGCGGTCTTCATATATACTTCCTTGACCGTATTGCAGACTACCTTAAAGCTAAGGGCATCGAGGTACGGATGTGGAACGACCGAATCAAGGATAAAACTGTCAGCTACGATGTGTGCTGGCAGATGTGGAACGGCTCAATGAGCGACGAGGATGTTATCTCACATATGGAGAAGGGCAGAAGCTTCGTTCTTTCAAACAGTGCGGCATATTATCTCGACCTTCCCTACGGGCTTACAAGCCTTAAAGATACATATTGTTATGAGCCTTTGTATTACCGCCTCAAAAACGAGCAAAAAAGCCTTGTTAAAGGTCTTGAGGTATGCTTGTGGAGTGAATTTGTGCCCGACATAAAGACCGCTGATTATACCCTTCTTCCCCGTTTGGGAGCGTTTTGTGAAAATGTATGGACGAATGCAGCAGGTAAGGACTTTGAGCGATTCTACGGCTCTATGAAGCATTACTACCGCTTCCTTTATGCTCACGGATATTATCCCGCACCGCCTAAAAGGGCGATGCCAGGTAAGGTGGGCAAATTCTTCTCCGCTCTTTATTGGGAAAGAAGAAAGCTCTGCTGGGCAGGACTGCAGAATATCATTGATAACCGCAGGGTGATGAAAAAGTACGGCGGATCTTTTTAGTAGCCGTTTTGAGTAGTCAGTAGCCGTTTTTGAGTAGCCAGTAGCCAGTAGCCAGTAGTCACACGGTGAAACGCGGGATAAGGCAGGAAGGTGTCGCCCGTGGTTGTAGCGAGGATGAGATAACTACCTTGCCGAAGTTTAATACAACGAATCAGTAATGCACCTCGTAAAACAGAAACCTTGCCCGCTGCGGAAACTGCAAACGGAGGGCGGGCAATCTGTCAAGGCGTAGTAGAAATTAATAATAGCTATCTTTCTCAGCGGATATTACTGATGGCTCGCTTCCGTAGTTTGCTGTTGGAGGCGGACTACAGGTATATTTAAATATGCCGAGCCGTGTCTATAAAAAAGCGTGCTTTTGCTTCCTTTTGTCACAACCGACAAAAGGAAGTGCCAAGCGGCATGAGCGTTACCACGGCTGATATATCATTGAAACATTAAGGTGAAAAAGCACAAGGTTACTCCCTCCGTCAAAATCTGAGATTTTGCCACCTCCCTCAATGAGGGAGGTTATTATATCCCCCTTGAGGGAATTTCCCAAAAGGAGAGGTTCAGCTCATTGCGAATTGCGAATAAAAAAAGCACCGCCGAAGCAGTGCTTTTCGTCATCTTATTTTGTGTAAGCAAGAAGGTCGCCGAGTGATACATACATATCATCACAGCATACATACTTCACGTTGAAGAGATTGTAAAGTATGTTGAGAACCTTTACCCAGATGGGCTTGAAGAGTGAGTTGTGACAGATACATTTACAGCCCTGTCCGCTGATGTAATCCTCGTCAACAGTAAGACCTACTGAAATCTGGATAGGTGCATTGTTATCGTAAACGTTGGTTCTTGAAAGAGTTGTTGAGCCTGAGTACTTGCCTCTTACTGAGGTTACTGTTACGGTGTAGCTTGTGCTGTCATAAAGTGAGCATTCAAGAATTGCATAATCAGTACCGGGAACAAGGTTTGCAGTGCCCTTTGCAACGAGCTGTCCGTCAGCATCGGTAATCTGTACGTTAAGACCGTTGAGATAGGTTTCTGTGTCGTACTCCTTGGTTGAGCCCTCGAAGGTTACGCTGCTGTCGAACTTGATTGTGACATAGCTCTTATAAATAACCTGACGCTTAACGTGTGTGGGAACAAGAATAATTGTCTCGTATCCATCCTCGCCCTTGTGAGTGATGTCCTGAGCGTAATAAGGTACGGTAACACTGTTGGGGTTGATGTAAAGACCTCTGTCGAGTACCTGCCAGCCGCCGTCCCATGAGTAGATGTAGCTGCGGTCCTTATCTCTTGAGGTGAGCTCATTAAGCTCAGCATCTGTAAGTCTTTCACCGTCAGCATTCTTATAAACGAGCTGACCGCCGTAAGTAACTACTGCAGTAACATCGCTGGGAACAAGCTTACCGCCTTCCCACTTGTAGAATACGAATTCGTATTCCTTGGGAATTGCCTTATACTGAGCAACGATATCAATGTTATCGTATACAGCCTCACGTGAGGGTGACCAGCCACTGAATTCATAGTAGTTTATGATGTCATCTGCCTTTTCAAGCTTGGTATTATCGTATCTTACAAACTCGCCGTTGTCATCGTATACGGGAAGGAAGATATCGTCTCTTGCAGCCTTGCCGTGGCGTACGTCAAAGATTGTTGTAAGATAAGCAGCGTTGCCGTCACGGTACTGCACCCTATAGGTTACAGTTTCGTCGCCCTGGAAAACTGCGAAGATTTCATCGTTTGCAGTTACCTTAGTTTTAGCGAAGTTGATAATGTCAGCTTCTGACCACTTGTCTGACTCAAGTACGCTGTAAGCCCAGCCCACAAGGTCATATGCGCCGTATGTCTTATCCTTGAGACGTGCAACGGAGCTGTAATAATCAACTGTGTTCATCCAGTCGGTATAGCTCTTGTAGCCGAGAGCTACAAGGTAGCTTTCGAGAGTTTCACCCTTTTTGATATACCAGATACCGAAATCCTCGTCCTTACCGTCGGAGATAATCTCCTGTCTGTATGTATCTGCAAGGTATGTATAGGTTACATCAGCACAGTAGGTTTCTGTAACGTAAGGGTTGATAACCTTAATAAGATAATAGATATCGTACTTTGCTTCGCTACCCTCAATGTGAGTATCGTAGATTGTCTTTGCACATTCTGTTCTTGTACAAACCTTACCTCTCTTGTAGCCGTCAGCTTCTACCTCATAAACATAATTGTCTGAAGCATACTTGTGGCCGAGAGCGGGTGCTGTGCTTCCGCTTCTTTCATAGTAGGTGTTGCACATTGTACATCTGTACTCGATGTAACCGGGGTCGGTACAGGTGGGTTCGTGAGCGATTTGGTAAACGGTGTGATTACCCGCGCCGCAGTCTGCAGCAGCAGATGTGGCAAAAGCGCATACTGTTACAATAACAGTAACAATAGCAAAAAGGATAAGTACCTTTTTCAAAGTCTTTTTCATTATTATACCTCCTTGAAAAATTGCTTTCAGTTACTTCTTTCAAATCAAGAAATTTACAGTATTCCTATTATACAGATATAATATACCTTTTTTTAACTGAAAAGTCAATGGAAAGAACGTAATTTTAACTGAATTCAGCCAATTATTCCGCAGTCTGGATAGCTCTGAGATAAAAACTGCCGTCGGAATTTTTGCCGAGAGTGATTTTCATATACTTTGCAGGCTCGGGGCTTACCATATTTCCCTCAGCATCCTGTGCCCAGTCTGTGGAGGCAAGGTATCCCACGGTGAGAATTACCGCACTGTCTCTTTCTGTTGCACTCTCCACCCTCGGAGTGTATATAGGTGTAACACCCGTAATGGGAATGATATATGAGGAGTTATCCTCACTGTAGCTGAAGTAGATGCCGCCGCCGTCAACAGTACTGTGCTTAAGCACTGCCTCTTCGCCGAAAAGCTCACGGAATTTGCTCTCAACCTCGCCCTCTGGGATAATCATACTGCCGTCGTCGGTGTATTCGTAGCTGTCAGGAGTAAGGTCACTGCCAAGAATTGACCATATAGCAATACTGATAAGCTGCTCGGTATTTGCCATTGTGATATCGTCGAAGGTGTCAGGGTCGTACATAATAATAGGAGCAACAAATTTCTCGTACTCACTAAGCTCAAGAAGATTCTTCTCTCTGCTTTTATCGGAAAGCTCGTCGCTGACTGTAGTAGCGATGCTGACTATACCCACAGCCGCAAGTGAAAGTACAATAAGACCCACTATAAAGCTCAGAGGTGATCTTTTTTTCTTATCTGCCATATAATCCCCTTTCTCAGCGTGTCTGTCCGTTGCCGTAAACAATGTATTTGAAGCTTGTAAGCTCGGGAAGTCCCAAGGGGCCTCTTGCATGAAGCTTCTGTGTTGAAATGCCGATTTCCGCACCGAAGCCGAATTCTCCGCCGTCGGTAAATCTCGTTGAAGCGTTGACGTAAACTGCCGCCGCATCAACCTTAAGGGTGAAATCCCTTGTTGCAGTATAGCTTTCACTGATGATGCACTCACTGTGACCGCTTGTATAGGTCATAATGTGCTCTGCCGCTTCATCGAGAGAATCAACAACCCTTACGCTGATTTCATAGCCGAGATACTCTCTGCCGAAATCCTCCTCAGTTGCTTCGAGGGAATCGGGAAGAATAGCTCTTGCTCTTTCATCTGCGTGGATTACCACGCCCTTTTCATCAAGTCTTGCCTTGATAAGAGGAAGCACCTTTTCTGCAATCTCACTGTGTATTACAAGGCTTTCACATGCGTTACACACTGAGGGTCTCGAGGTTTTGGCGTTGTAGATAATCTCCACCGCCTTATTTAAATCTGCGTCCTTATCAACATAAATGTGGCAGTTTCCCGTACCTGTTTCGATTACGGGTACAGTAGCATTCTGTACGCAGGCGGAGATAAGACCCGCACCGCCTCTCGGGATAAGCACATCAACATAGCCGTTGAGTCTCATAAGAGCAGTCGCACTTTCTCTTGAGGTATCCTCAACGAGCTGGATGCAGTCCTCGGGAAGACCTGCCTTCGCTACTGCCTTGCGCATAATCTCAGCCATAGCCTTGTTGGAGTTTATTGCCTCCTTACCGCCACGAAGGATAACGGTATTGCCTGACTTGAGGCAAAGAGCCGCCGCATCAACGGTTACATTGGGACGTGCCTCAAAAATAACCGCAATTACACCGAGAGGTACCGTAACCTTCTCGATGAGGAGTCCGTTGGGGCGGGTTGTGCCGCTTATTACCCTGCCAATGGGGTCCGGAAGAGCTATAAGCTCCCTTGCCGCTTCGGATATGCCCTTTATACGCTTTTCATCAAGCATAAGGCGGTCAATCATTGACTCGCTCATACCCTTTTCTCTTGCTATGGCAATATCCTTGCTGTTTTCATCTGTAATATACTGTGTATTCTCAATAAGAGCCTCTGCTATAAGGGCAAGTGCCTTATTCTTCTGCTCGCTCGGAGCGGTCATAAGCACTCTTTCAGCCTTTTTTGCTCTTATACCTAATTGTGTAAGCATAATAAAACCCTCTTTATTTATTCACAATCTCATAAATTGCACAGTCTCCCGGCTGAAGGGTAACTGTAAGTCTGCCCTTACCCGTGCTCTGCGTTTTACCCGTGAAAAGATTTTCCGCAACAGCCTCAGCGGGTACGTCAACAGTGCTTATATCAACAAAAAGCTTACTGTAATTGAAGACCGCAACATACATTCTGTCGCCCTCGGTAAGGGTGAATACCTCTGCCGCATAGGGACATTTCTTATCGAGCACGCCCTCAAAGGGTCTGCCGATTTTAAGCACCTCTGTAAGCCTTTCGTTGCCGAGAAGCTCTTCGTATCTTGCAAATGCCTTGTCGCTATCCCTTGCGGGCTCAACGAAATTATCCCCCGTAAGGAAGCTTCCGCCCGTAACAATACCCGAAAGCAGACGGCTTCTTGCCTCTCTTGCATCAGCCTTGCCGTCCTTACCCCAGATAACGATATGGTCCGGGTCTATCCAGTCGTAAAGCTCACTCTGCCAGAAGCCGTAGGTAAGTGAATTCATCATATACTCGGTTTCGCTGATATCATAATAAGTATCACAGCAGAGTCTTCGTCCGTTAGCATAATTATAGGGGAAAACGGGAGCCATTGAAAGGTTGATAAATACATCGTCGCCCACAATTTCGGCAACCTTACCCATAGCGTAATTATAAGCCTCAATTCCTGTCTGAATGTCCTTGTTATAGAAGTCACCCTCAAGTGAGCCGTGAACAAGGAAGTCGAGCTTGATATATTTAAAGCCGCAGCTCATAAGCCTTTCGAGCTGATTTTTAAAGTGTATATATGTAGCGGGATGTGTTACATCAAGAGGGAAGCAGCCGTCTATATCGTTGCCGTAGTATGTACCGTCAGCCTTCTTAAGACGGATATCGTTATAGCTGTATTCAGTACCCGCAACATAGTTTACCGACATACCGTATTCGTCCCACCATGAAACGAAGGGTGCGGAGTATATACCCGCCGCCTGACCGTTCTTTTCGCAATGAGCAACGAAGGCACGAAGCTCATCGTCGCTGAGTCTGTCCCACCAGGAGTCGAGATTGATATAAACAATATTGGCTTCATCCTGCCATGTATCCTGAAGGCTTTCCCTGATATAATCCGAGGTTGCAACAGCCTTATCAAAGCTTATATCACTCTGTATTGAGCCCCAGCTGTTCCAGCCGATAGGGTTACCCTCGCCTACCGATGCACGCTTCGGGGTAAATGTAGTATTCACTCTTGCAAACTCGTTCATACCCTCCTTCCAGTTACCGTAAAAGCCTACGAAGAAGGTAGCGGAGGCTACAGTCTCTCCCTTAACGGTACCGTGAGGTGACTGATCTCTTGTAAGAGCGGTATTTGCACCCGAATAAACATAAAGCTCATTGATTCTGCCCGCTTTTGACTTATATTCAACGGCGGACTTCCACTTATCGTGGTTAACCGAGCCGATGATAAGTCCGTCGCCCTTATCGGGAGTGAAGAAAGCACCTACCTCGTGACCGAGACCGCTTTCCATAACGGTGGGTGTAGTGAATTCTACCCAGCCGTCATTGTCAAAGGGTACCTCAAGGAAGTTTGTGAAGAGGGGGTTCGCATTCTGGAATTTGCCCTCTCTGACAACCATAGGAGCAATATAATTTGTAGCTACCTCACCTGAAGAAGCGATAAGCTCTGTGCCCATAAGGAAATAATCTTTATTATTATAGAAAGTGAAGGTCTGCTTCATAGCGGGAAGCTCTTCATCGGTAAGAGTTGCGGTAACTCTTGTACCCTCACCTCTCGCATCTGAGACCGCCTCAGTCTCAAGTGTGACATCAGCATAGTCAAGAGATGAAAAAAGCTTACCGTCTTTTTTATACTCACTTACCGCATCTGAAAACATAGCTCTGCCGTCCATAGCAAGTGAAAAGCTGCCCTTATCATAATAAAGGGTATACTTATCCGTTGAAATGACAGCCTCCTGCCCTGAAATTTCACCGAGCACCACAGGAAAGGGTATAGTTTTCGGCATAATACCGAGTGCAGTTAAAATTGAAAATACAAATGCAAGAAACTTAGCTGTAAAATTCATCTTCATTCTCCTTTGCTATGTGTATTTTTACGGCAGTGTACGAAAACAAAAGCCGTTTATTTTGCTACGAAAAGTGTACCGATACAGTGGCCGTCAATGAGCTTGTAGATATCCTGAGGGTCACTGCCGTTCATAATAACCGTGGGGATGCCCGCCTCGGTTGTTATCCTTGCCGCATGGATTTTAGTAACCATTCCGCCGGTACCTCTGTCAGTACCCGAGCCGCCGCAGAGTGCTTCGATTTCCTCAGTGATTTCCTCAACCACGGGGATAAGCCTTGCGTCGGGATTCTCCGTCGGGTTATCATCGAAAAGTCCGTCTATATCGGAAAGAATTATAAGCTTATCAGCGTGGATAAGCCTTGCAACTATCGCTGAAAGGGAGTCATTGTCACCGTATACGATTTCCTCGGTGGCAACACTGTCGTTTTCATTCACGATAGGTACTGCACCATATTCAAAAAGCTTTTCGAAGGTATTTTCAAGGTTGGTTCTTCTCTTATCATTTTCAATGTCGCTCTTTGTGATGAGAAGCTGACCTGTCTTTACGCCGTTTTCACCGAAAAACTTATCGTACATAAACATAAGCTCACACTGACCGACGGTTGCCGCCGCCTGTCTGCCGGGAATGTCCTTCGGTCTTTCCTTGAGACCTAATTTGCCCACACCTACACCGATTGCACCGGAGGTCACGAGTACGATTTCTCTGCCTGAGTTGTGTAAATCCGCAAGGACGGAGCAAAGCTTCACGAGTCTTCTTATGTTTATCTTGCCTGTTTCATATGTAAGGGTGGAGGTGCCCACCTTGATAACAAGTCTTTCTGCCTTTGCCATAAATATTACCTTCTTTTAACTGCCTCTGAAATAATTTTTCTGTATTCTTCCTCTGTCTTTACCTTACCGACAGCAGTAAATGCCATCTGAGATAAATCAAGATATTTATTGCATACCTCCCTGACTCTTTCAAGGGAGATTTCTCTTATTGTGTCTATAATTTCGTCATCGGTAGTAAACCTTGACAAAAGAAGCTGATTTCTTCCGTTTGACGAAAATCTTGCCTGGGGATTTTCTCCGCCCATAATGATGGAGGAAATAACCTTTTCCTTTGCAATATCAAGCTGACGCTGAGTTATATCCTCAGTAAAGCTGCCGATTATCTTTATCGACTCAGTTATAGCCTTTTCCTCATTTGCTTCGCCGAGACTCATCGATACGACAATGTAGCCGCCGCCACCGTGGGACTGACCCCAGGAGCTGATACTGTAAACAAGACCCAGCTGCTCTCTTATACGCTGATTGAGAAGTGATGACGAGCTGTCACCCAGAATGAAGGATGCCAGAAGCAAGGTATAAATCTCATCACTGCCCGACGCAACACCGGGGAAGGAAAGGAATATATGATTCTGCTCGGTAGGCATTTCCTTAAGATAGTATCCGGGAGTAAAGGGTATTTCGTAAAACTCGCCCTCTCGTCCCCTGCTTTCGTCCTTGCCGAAGTACTCCTCAACCTTACTGAGGAATTCCTCACGGTCAAAGGAGCCGCTTATACCTATAACAGTACGCTCGGGAAGGTACATATCAGCCATATAGGCTCTGATATCATCTGCGGTGAGGGAGGAAACGGTTTCTCTCGAGCCGAGAATTTCCTGAGCCATGGTAGTGCCGCTGAAAACAGAGCTTTCGTGAAGCTCGAAGCACACATCACTCGGGTCATCCTCGCACATAGCGATTTCCTCGATTACTACACCCTTTTCCGTTTCGATATCATTTTCATCGAGCCTCGGATTTTTAATCATATCAAAAAGAATATCCGTTGCCTTCATTATCTGATAGTCAAGGGCTCTCACATGGAAAAAGGTGAACTGCTTTGTGGTGTAAGCATTTGACGTTGCACCTATTTCATCCATACCCTCGGCTATTTCAAAGCCGCTTCTTGTTTTACTTCCCTTGAACACAATATGCTCAATAAAATGAGATATACCGTTCTGTTCCTTTTTTTCGTAACTTGAACCGCTTAAAACCCACACACCCACTACAGCAGAGCGAAGGTTTTCGCAAGGGTTAAGGAATATTCTCAGACCGTTGGATAAGGTTATAAGTTCCATAGGACCTCCGATGTGACAGTAGTCAGTAGCCAGTAGTCAGTAGTCAGGGATGCCCTCAGGGCATCAAACGCGTTTGCCGAAGGCAAATATATCGTATGCCGAAAAGGCATATATCGAGCCGAAGGCATATCGCACCCGCACAGCGGGTATATCGCTCACTGACAAAGTCAGTGACAGCGTCCGTCAGTTATTAAACTGTGAATTGTAAAGGTCAGCGTAGAAGCCGCCCTTCTTCATAAGCACCTTGTGAGTACCTGTTTCAACAATGCTGCCCTCGTTCATAACGAGAATCATATCCGCTTCACGGATTGTTGAAAGTCTGTGGGCAATAACGAAGTTTGTTCTGCCCTGCATAAGGTTGTGCATACCTCTCTGAATGAGCATTTCTGTTCTTGTGTCAACAGAGGAGGTAGCCTCATCGAGAATGAGTATATCGGGAGAAGCGAGTATAGCTCTTGCAATTGTGATAAGCTGACGCTGACCCTCGGAGAGGTTTGCACCGTTTTCCTCGAGTACTGTATCAAGTCCCTCGGGAAGGGTTGTAATGAAGGAGTCAGCCTGAGAAGCCGAAACTGCATTTTCGAATTCCGCTTCCGTTGCATCAGGTCTGCCGTAGTATATGTTTTCTCTTATTGTACCCTCGAAGAGCCAGGTATCCTGAAGCACCATACCGAGGTGTGAGCGAAGCTCTCTTCTTGTGATGTCACGGATATCCACACCGTCAATCCTGATTGAGCCGCCCTGAATCTCATAAAAGCGCATAAGAAGATTTACGATTGTGGTCTTACCCGCACCTGTGGGACCTACAATAGCAACAAGGTCACCCTCATTGACAGTAAGGTTGAAGTCCTTGATGAGGGGCTTTTCGGGTACGTATGAGAAGTCAACATTCTCAAAGGTGATTGTGCTTGCAGATGAAAGTGTGAGGTCCTTAGTACCCTCTTCAGGCTCTTCCTCGGCATCGAGTACGTTGAAAACACGCTCTGCAGATGCAAGTGAGGACTGAAGATTGTTAGCAATCATACTGAGGTCTGAAATAGGCTGTGTAACAAGCTTTGTATAGGTCATAAACACGGTGATTGCACCGATGCTTGCCTCACCCTTTATAATAAGATATCCACTTAAAACGCAGATAATCACGTAACCCGCATTATTTGCGAAGTTTACAAGCGGAGCGATAAGACCTGAGAAGAACTGTGCCTTTCTTGAGGCCTGTGTAAGTGACTCGTTGATTTCGTCGAACTCCTCAATAGCTTTCTTTTCGTGACCGTAGGCTTTTACGATGCGGTGACCTGTAAACATTTCCTCAATGTGACCGTTTACGTCACCTGTTACCCTCCACTGCTTTCTGAAATAGTACTTTGAGAATTTCAGAATAACCATAGAAATCATCATACCAACGGGGAAGGGAAGCATACTCCAGCCGGTGAGAACTGCACTCTCATTGAACATAATTACGAATACACCCACGAAGGTGACAAGCGAGGTGATAATCTGAATGAGAGTATTCTGAAGAGTGTTGTTGATATTATCAATATCGTTGGTGATTCTCGAAAGGATATCGCCCTTGTTGTGGCTGTCGAAGTACGAAAGAGGGAGCTTTGTAAGCTTGAGATTAAGCTTTCGTCTGAGCTCGGTGATAAGATTCTGTACAAGACCCGCCATAATATAGTGCTGAAGGAAGGTAAGTGCAGAGCTTCCGAGATAAATAAGAAGGATGGTTATAAGTATCTCATAAATGGGAGTGAAATCCATCACGCCGCCTGCGAGCTTTGCCTTTATCTGCACGTCGAGGACATCGATGATGTCACCGAGATAGCGGGGACCGAGTACGGTAAGAATTGAGCCCACAGCCGCAAAGATTGCAGTAAGGATAACAAGAAGCTCCTTACCCTTGAGAAGGGAGAAAAGCTTGCCCGCGGTCTTGAGCATATTTTCAGGCTTTTCCTTCTCGTTGTGGCTGTTGTCACGGTACTGTGCGTACTTTTCACTGCCTATTTTCTTAGGGGATTTATTCTTTTTCATTATTCATCCCCCTCTTCTATCTGTGAAGTGTAAATTTCCTGATAAACACTGCAGCTTTCCATAAGCTCCTCATGCTTACCCATACCGACGATTTCGCCTCTGTCGAGAACGATAATCTTATCCGCATCGATGATGGTGCCCACACGCTGAGCAACTATGATAACAGTTGCGGTGATATTTTCCTTTATTGCCTGGCGGAGCATTGCATCGGTCTTGAAGTCAAGAGCCGAGAAGCTGTCGTCAAAGATATATACATCTGCATCTCTTGTGAGAGCTCTTGCGATGGAAAGTCTCTGCTTCTGACCGCCTGAAAGGTTTGTACCGTTCTGGCTGACAAAGGACTTCACACCCTCGGGAAGCTTATCCACAAACTCACTGCTCTGTGAAATCTCAAGAGCAAGTCTCATTCTCTCCTCGCTTACGTTTTCGTCGCCGTAGCGAAGGTTATCTTCAATACTGCCGCTGAAAAGCACTGCCTTCTGGGGAATGTATCCGATTCTCTTATGAAGCTCCGACTGAAGCATATCACGTACGTCAACACCCTCGAAGAGAATCTGTCCCTCGGTAGCGTCATAAAATCTTGCGATAAGGTTTACTACAGTACTCTTGCCGCAGCCTGTACCGCCGATAATTGCGGTTACCTTGTTCTTCTCTGCGGTGAAGCTTACATTGTTGAGAGTAGGCTTGCCTGAATCCTCGTAGCCGAAGGATACATTTCTGAATTCAACGATGCCTCTCATGCTTTCGTCAGGAAGTACGGGACTCTCAGGATCGGTTACTGTAGGCTCAATGTCAAGCACCTCGTTGATTCTCTTAGCAGAGATTCTTGCCCTGGGTACGATAACAAACATTGCGGCAGCCATTGTGAAGGAGTACACAATCATAATCATATACACAACAAAAGCCTGAAGGTTACCGATGGAGTTTTCAAGAGCGAGTCTTTCTGCGATGGGATCAAGTGAGTCGATATCCTTTGCGGCAAAGACGATGAGAAGGTCAAGAGCAAAGATAACGAGTACTATACAAATGGGGATAAGCACCGACATAAGACGGTGGAACTTGAGGGTAAGGGATGAAAATTCAACATTCTGCTTTTCAAACTTGGCATCCTCGATGTCGCTTCTGTTGAAGGCACGGATTACTCTTGTACCTGTGAGCTTTTCTCTTATGAAGCGGTTGATTGAGTCAAGAAGCTTCTGTCTTCTCTTGAAAAGGGGCATAACTGTTCTGAGTACGATCAGAACAATGAGTGCGATAACGGGTACAACCGCAAAGATGATAAGGGAAAGAGTGGGATTCATAACGAATGCCATCACGATACCGCCCACGAGCATAATGGGTGCGGAGATGATTATACGAAGGCACTGAAGCACAAAGTCCTGAAGCACCTTGACGTCATTGGTGCATCTTGTGATAAGTGAGGGAGTGCCGATTTTCTCGATATCCTTCTGTGAAAGGGACTCAACCTTAAGGAAAAGGTCACGTCTTAAAAGCTTGCCGTAATTTGCAGCTGTAAGTGATGAAAAATAGCTGTTGAAGGTGGCGATAATAACAGCGGCGGCAGATATACACATCATAATACCGCCTATCTTTTTTATGTAAGGCACATCACTGTTGGCGATACCGTTATTTACAATTTCGCTCATCAGAACGGGGAGAATAAGACTGCCCGCCTGAGAGAGGACAACGAAAAGCATTGCTGCGAGAGTTGAACCCTTCATAGTTTTCAGATATTTAAGCAAACGTATCAAATTCATCTTCCTTTACACAAGTATTTCATATTCAAAAAGCTGATTTTTCCTAAATCAAGACATAATTATACAATTATGTCTCAGTATACCAAAACAATATGAATAATGTGTAAACTAGGCAACCTATTTTGATTACAAAAAAGATTTTTTGAAGGGAATAGGGACTAGGGATTAGGGACTAGAGAAAAGGGCCGAGGGCCGAGGGCCGACGCGGTGGGCGTGGGTGGAGGGAGGAAGGTGTAGTCCGCGAAAGGAATGCACCGCGTAGGGTACGCCCCGTGTGGCGTACCGGCAGTCACGCCGACGAAGGAGGAAGGTGTAGTCCGCGTTTCAGGATAAAAACGGGTAAAAGCACCCTCGTTGGTCGCTCCATGAAAAAAGATGACGAAGGCGGGCTGATTTTAACTGAAAAGTACAACCCTTCGCAATCGTCAGGCATCTGCGGTATCAGTGAAGCCGAAGCTTTGGTGTGCGGTAAAAGCACAACCGAATCGCTTCGTAGTCTTCTTTTTTCAGGCGGGAAATCTCTTACGGAAAAACACTCTTTTTGATGTACGAAAAAAAGAGCGCTTTGCATTCTTTGTCGCTCCGGACAAAGAATGAGCCCAAGCGGCTTGAGCGTATCCACGGTTGATATATCATTGAAACGTGAAGATGAAAAAGAACAAGGTTACTCCCTCCGTCAAAATCTGCGATTTTGCCACCTCCCTCAAGGATGGAGGCTAGGGTTACATTTGGGTGAGTGTAAGGATGTAGGCTGCAATCGGTCGCCGTGGGCGACGACCGCTACGGGGGGTATTTTGGCATAAGGGAATGCGAAAGAAAATACGGGTTTGCCCTCTCCGTCCTTCGGACACCTCTCCCGAGGGGAGAGGCAAGAGATAGTGCCTTTATTGCGCGGGGATAACCTTTCGACCTCCTCCCGCGTCGGCGCGTGACTACTGACGGTACGCCACACGGGGCGTACCCTACGCGGACTGCACCTTTCAGTTTCATCTGTGTCCCACCGCGTATTCCCTAATCCCTAGTCCCTAAAGAAAAACGGCTCCACTCGGGGAGCCGTTTTTCATATAAACCTATCTATAAATTCCTGCACCTTTGCCTCGTACTCTTCCTTGCCTTCCTTGTAGCTCATGGCGTGGTCCGCACCTCTGACTATAAGTATATCCTTGTAGTCGGCGGTACAAGCATCGTGAAGAAGAGCCGCCATATATGTCGGTACGAATTTATCCTTGTCGCCGTGGATGAAAAGTACGGGGACTCTTGCATTTTTCATTGCACCGAGAGCGTCGGTATCAGTCTGGAAGTCGTATCCCGCACGTTTTTTCTGCATAGCCTTTATGGTGGGGATAATCGGGAAATCGGGAACGTGCCAGCTGTTGAGCTTGTAGCGGAATTCATCCATAGCTGAGGTGAAGCCGCAGTCCGCAACGGTGAATTTTACATTCTCGGGAAGCTCATTCTTGCCGCTCATTATAAGTACTGTGGTACTGCCCATCGAAATACCGTGGAGGATGATTTTTATGTCCCTGCCGAAGGTACCGAGCATATAGCCGAGCCATTTCATACAATCCTCGGACTCGAAGGAGGAAAAGCCGAAGTAGCGTCCCTCGCTATCCCCCGCCGCCTGATGGTCAACGAAGAACATATTGTAGCCTAAATCCTCAACATAGTGCTTTGCATAATGGCACCACTCACCCTTGCCGTCACTTCTGTAGCCGTGAGCGCCGAAAACATAGACATCGCTTTCCTTCTCCGGTTTCATAAGGTAGCCCTGAAGGTAACAGCCTCTGTCACTGATGATGCTGTGCTTTTCAATTTTGCAGGAATTAAGCCACTGCATATCGTTGCTGATTCTTTCCTTATCCGCATCGGGACCCTCGTCGGAGGCGGTTATCATTCTCCCGAGGACATCGGGAATCTCAAAGTCTCTGTCGAGAAGTGAGTTGTAAAACCAATCGTTGAATTTATAATACGCCGCACCCGCTACTGCACCAAGTGCGAGGAGTACACCTGCTTTTTTCATAATTATCAACCTTTCTTTAAATAATGCAAAATGCAAAATGGCGGGTCACTCCGTTAAAATGCAAAATGCAGAATGCAGAATGCAAAATGTCGGGTCACTCCGTTCCGAATAATCCGCTTTTACAGTGATAAAGAAATAAAGCTCTACCCGCCGAACTTAAAGATGAAACCTTAAGGTTTGTTTTTATTATCAACACTCTCATTGTTTTATAAAACCTGACTTACGCAGGTACAACCTGACTGTTTCATATAACGGTGGGTGCGACCACAATTCTGCATTTTGCATTTTGCATTCTGCATTCAAGGGCACCTTAGAGTGCCCTCATGCAAAACAAAAGGGCCGTCATAGGACAGCCCTGTATTGTTTGTTAAATCTTAGTATGTGAATACGTATGTTGAATCCATTGAGCCTTCAAGACCAAGTGATGCCTTGATGGGGCCAACGCCACCCTGACCTACACCGTTAAGGGGAAGGAAGTTGTGGAGGTTAACGATTCTGCCCTGGCTGTCAACTGTGAGTTCAACTGTAGCACCGGGATAGTTCATTTCAGCTGATGAGATCTTAATGGGATCGATCTTAAGAGTAGCAAGGTTAAGGGGATCCATTGCTGTCTTGTGGTGAACGGGCTCTGTACCTGTTGTGCCGTCGAATGTTACTGATTCAGCAAGGAATGTCATAGTGATTGTGTAACCACCGTCTGAGTTTTCCTTGATTGAGCATGATGCGATGTCAGCGGGAGTAACGCAAGCGTCTCTGCCCCAGGGAATGATTCTTTCGCCGAGAGGTCCGCCGCCTTCGTCAACACCGTTGTTGTATGTGTATGTGTTTTCAGTTGTACCGAGGAAGCCCTGAACAACGCCGTTAACAACGCCTTCGATAGCCTTGGGGATATCCTTAGCCTTGATGTCAACTGTTTCTGTCTTCTTAAGTGTAACTGTGCCCTGGAAAGCTCTTACATCGTTGATAGCCTTGTTGTAAGCCTTTGTGATGTTAACAGCGTCACCGTCCTGAGGCATCTCAAGACCTGATGATGACTGAACCTGTTCCTTCTCTTCAGCGTTTTCCATTGACTGCTGAGGAGGAGTTGATGTAGCGCCTGTTGAGCCTGCTGAGCCTGCGTTGCCTGTTGCAACTGAGCCTGTGCCGCCGTTTACTGTGATGTTAATGCCGCCGTTTACTGTTCCGATTGCAACGCCGCATAAGAGCACGAGTGTCATTGCAAGCATGATAGCAACAACTTTGATTTCCTGTTTCATGGTTGTTAAAACCCCTTTCAATGTTTTCGCGTCTTGCGACGCCAATGTTTCAATGGCTAAAAGGATAGTCATTTACTCTAATAACTTACAATAATTTTCCCAAAAAGTCAAGCAGTTTTTTGCAAATTCGTCAAAACATTTCATATATTTTTACCCGCCTTTTCAGAGCCTTGTTTTTTTAAACAAATTAGGAGTTTCAAAATATACAAAATAGACAAAGGCGCCGTATATTCTTGATTTTTCTTTCCGTTTTGTTATTGCATTTTCCGTCTCAGTTATATATAATGTATAGCGTTGTAAGATAATACCGGAAGGAAGGAATGCTAATGAAAAAAATAATCAGTGTAAGCGGTATGCACTGCGCTCACTGTGCTTCTGCGGTTGAAGAGGCACTTTCAGCAATCGACGGCATCGGCAAGGTCAGGGCTGACCTTAAGGCAGGTACCGTAACAGCTTCAATGAAAACCGACGTTGATGACAAGCTCATCATCGAGGCAATCAACGAAAACGGCTTTGAGGCAGGCGAAATCACAATAAAAACAGGCTTGTTTGCATAATACAGCAGTACAATCCGAAAGGAGTTTAAAAAATGGCAAAAGAAAAGAAAGTCAAGGAAGCTCCCGTTAACGAGCATCCCAACAAAATAGGTATAAAGGAGGCCGCAGGTTATACCGTTGCCGAAGCAGGTAATATGTTTAACCTTACATACATTTCCTCGTACCTTAAGATTTTCATGACCGACGTTCTGAAAATCCAGCCCATGACAGCGGCATTCATGTTCATCTTCACCCGTCTGTGGGACTGCATCAACGATCCCATCTGGGGTGCAATGGTTGCCAAGAAGGCCCCTCATAAGGACGGTAAGTTCAGACCCTATCTCAAGTGGGTTGCAATCCCCCTCGGTATTTCTACAATACTCTGCTTTGCTCCCTACGACAAGATGACGGATAATCCCCTCCTTCTTCTCATCATCTGTTACGTCACCTACATCTTCTACGGTATGATGTACACAGGTATGAACATTCCCTTCGGCTCACTGGCATCGGTTATCACCGACGACCCCAACGGCAGAAACCTTCTTTCAACCTTCCGTTCAATCGGCTCAGGTGTAGGCGGTGCGGTTGTATCCCTTATCGCTCCCTTCGTAATCTACTCCGCAAAGATGGTTACAGATGAAAAGACAGGCGAGCTCGTTAAGGCAATCGACCCCCAGACAAAAGAGGTTATCAAGATTGCTGACGGCAACAAGATGTTCATCTTCGCCCTTCTTATGGGTATCTTCTCAATCGTTGCTTACCTTGTAGGCTTCAAGACCACCAAGGAAAGAGTACCCTCAGAGGCAGAGCCCAAGACAGACTTCAAGGCAACCTACCTCGGACTTCTCAAGTCACGTCCCTTCGTTACTGTTGCTCTCGCCGGCGTACTTATCAGCGGTCAGCTTCAGTTCAACTCCTTCAATGCGTACCTTTATAAGAACTACTTTACAAACACAGGCCTCGGTGTTGTAGGTACAATCTGCAACTACCTTCCCATGGTTTGTCTCGTACTCTTCACTCCCAAGCTTTCAGCAAAGTACGGTAAAAAGGAGCTTTGCGGCAGATTCTCAATCATCGCAGCTATCGCTTCTATCGCACTTGCAGTATGTGCAAACAACCAGGATATCATTGATAAGCTCAATCCCGAAACAGGCATCTTCCCCGCATGGCTCTTCATGGCAGCTCTTCTTCTCATCGGCTTCGGCTACACCTTCGTAAGCCTTACCTGCTGGGCAGTTGTTATGGACGTTATCGACTATCAGGAGTACAAGACAGGTCTCCGTAATGAAAGTGCTGTTTACGCAGTTTATACCTTCTCACGTAAGCTCGGTCAGACCATCGCCGACGGTGCAGGTCTCTTCCTTCTTCAGTGGGCAAAGTACGACTCAGAAAGTGCGGGTAACGGCTTCATCACCGAAAACGGTACAAGTAAAAAGATTATGCTTATCTGCACAATCATCCCCGCAGTTGTTTATACCGGCGTATGGCTTCTCATGCAGTTCGGCTATCCCCTTACAAAGGAAAGACTCGAGCCCATTTACGCATTCATCCGTGAAAAGAGAGAGGCTCTTGAGGCAGAATAAAAAAGGCACCCGAGAGTGAAATAGTCAATACTTTGTAGACACAAAAAAATAATTAAGCAGCCAGTTCAATCCTGTATTGGACTGGCGTTTTTCTATTCAGCTTACGCAAAGGCTTAATGTAATTAAAATAATGAACAGCTTGATCAATAACA
>JAFZFT010000005.1 GCA_017555765.1 Clostridia bacterium
AGCTGATACCTCAGTTAACGCAGACTTTGCACTCCGATGCAAGGGCGACAGTATGATTAACGCACGTATCTTTGACGGTGATATAGTATATATCCGTCAGCAGTCTGATGTTGACGATGGTGAAATCGCTGCCGTTCTCATTGGTGAAGAAGCAACACTTAAAAAGGTTTATAAAACAGAAAACAAGCTTGTACTCAGGCCTTGCAATCCTATGTACGATGACCTTGTGTATTCTAACGATGCTCTTGACAGTGTACGCATACTCGGAAAAGCAATTATGTTCACGAGCTTGATAAGACACGGAAAATAATTATGTTACTTTTTCGGTTTTTCGACACTTATATATGGGGTAGTATAAAATTTTAACCCTAATAATAAAATGCCGCTTCTCTGTGCGGTGGAAAGAAGGAAAGTAAATGAAAAAACTTAAACCGTGGCAAATTGCTCTACTGATTATCTTTTATCCTGTAGGCATAGTCTATCTGATAATATATTTTGTAAAAAAACATGGCAACACAAAAATAACAACTTTTTCAGGAGAGCACGCAGCTCTTAACAACAAAACAGATAGAATCAACTTGCAAAATTCAGAAATATTAGGAACGGATTTAGTTGAAGCTTCTTATTCATTGGCTTGTTGTCCGGAATGCGCAAAACTCAGGGGACGAGTATTTAGCACCTCAGGAAAAGATAAAAGATTTCCAATTAAACCAAAACAAGTTGATTGTTCTTGTAGTGGTATAACATTCTCACCTTTTGTTTTTGGTGTCTCTGAACCTATAGTAAATGATTACCTTAATCGTAAAGTGGATATTATTAAATTCAGCAACAGACCTTTTATCGATGATCGTACACCCAAGGAAAAGAAAGATTTCGAAGAATATAGCAAATATTTGGAAGACCAAAAGCAAAAAGAATTAGACCGTATTGAGTATGAAAATCTCTGCTCGCTATTACCAAATGACGCACCAAAATCCTTTGGTGCTTACCGTAAAATGAAGAAATCCAAAACAAGTGGATTCATTAAAATTCAAAAGCTTGCAAAAAAATATAACCTTCAAATAGAGTAAAAATAAACTAAAAAAACTATATATGGGGTCAAAAGATGTACATTTTTTAAAATTTTGAAAAAAATGTTGCTTTTTTAATACACTTGGCATATACTATAGTTGATGAGACCCCCCGCACCTCTCCGCTTTTTGCGTGAAGTGTCCCAGCGGGGGACATTTTTATTTATGGAGATAATTATGGATGTCAAAGAACCAAAATCCTTTGAGGAACAACTGAACAAAATAATTCAGCGCGGTTGCATCGTAGCCGATGAAAACCACGCTTTAAGAGTTATTCAACACGTAAACTATTACAGATTAACCGCATACTTTCTTCCTTTTAAAAAGGCTGACGGAAATTATCATAACGGTACTACCTTCAACAATGTTTTTAGAATCTACGAGTTTGACAGAAAACTCAGAAGTTTGTTGTTTACTGTTGTTGAAGAAATCGAATTGATGTTGAGAACTCAACTGTCATATTATCATTCAATGAAATACGGACCGCTCGGTTATCTGGATGATATCAACTTTGATACTCAACGACACGACCATACACGATTTCTTGAGCATATTGAGAAATCAAAAAACAATAACAAGACTCAAGCCTTCGTTAAACATCATATTGAAAACTACGAAGGAAAGTTTCCCGTTTGGGTAATAATAGAGCTTTTCACAATGGGAGAACTATCACTTTTTTATTCGGATATGTACACGAGTGATAAGAAAGAGTTAGCGAAATCGTTGTTTAATTCTACACATAAAAACGTTTCGGTATGGCTCAGATGCCTGACCGATCTAAGAAACTACTGTGCTCATTATTCAAGGCTCTATTATAATTTCTTTCCTGCCACCCCACCTACACCAAAAGGATTTTCTTACAAGTTAAATAAACGTATATTTGACTATATACTTGTATTGAAGTTTTTGTATTTTGACCCTATTAAATGGAAAAACTCCTTTATGACAGGTTTAGAGTCTCTTATTGAAGAATATAGTGACTGCATCAACCTTGAACACATAGGCTTTCCTGAAAATTGGAAATCTGTTTTAAAAGAATCCAATCCAGGATTGCAACACAATCAGAATTAATAAAAACCCCCACCGAGGACCAGTCGGTGAGGATAGCGTAACCACATATTTACCCAACCAAAGGCGAATGACGGGATTACTCTGTCATTCTACCATAATTTACCTGAAAAATCAAGGAGAGTGACATTATTATGCCTAAAAAAAGAAAATACTCCAAGGTAACCGTTGTTATCGACGGTGTAACCTATCGCAGAACCGTAGCCTACTATACACTCGATGAATTTGCAGAAAAAAAGGCAAAGGTTATTGCCGAGCTTCAGCGCCAGGCTATGAAAAACTTCTCTGCCGTTGCCGATGAATGGGAAGAGTACCATAGTCAGAGCATTCAGACCTATACGCAAGTATGTTATCAGGCTCCCCTGAAGGATCTGAAAAACGAATTCGGCGACTGCATCCTCAAGGAAATCACATCAATGAACTTTCAGCTCTTCCTGGAGCGCATGGCAGCACAGAGCTACGCCAAGCAGACAATACGCCTGAGGAAGATTGTTATGAAGCAGGTGTTTGATTTTGCAATCCTGCAAGGGTACGTTGACTTTAACCCCGTATCAGTTTGCAAGATACCGAAAAAAGCAACGAGCGGGAAAAGAAGTCTCCCGACAGATGATGATATAAACATCATAAAGAACCACACCGACGATATGTGGGGGCTTTACTGCAATCTTCTGATGTACACGGGACTGCGCCGGGAGGAAGCTCTTGCGCTGACCTATGAGGATATTGATTTTGAAAATGAAGTTATACACATTACCAAATCTCTGATTTTTGAAAACGGCAAAAGCTACGTCAGGGACAGTCTGAAGAGTGCCGCAGGAAGAAGAACGGTACCGCTTCTCAAGCCGCTTAAAAACATTCTTGATAAAGATGGTACCGGGTATCTGTTCACCGTAAAGGACGGCAATCCCCTCGTCAAATGGGAATTCGACAAAGGCTTCTCAAGATTCAGAGAAGAGAGCGGTCTGAGCTGTACCTCTCATCAGCTCCGCCATTACTTCGCAACCTTGTGCTTCGATGCCAACCTGGATGAAAAAGACGTGCAGGATATTATGGGGCATTCAAAAATTTCTCTTACCAAAGAAGTTTATACCCACATCAGAGAAGAGCGCCGTTCAAAAACCGCACGCCAGCTCAACAGTTATCTCAGGCAGGCCTGAGCTGTGGCAAAAGTGTGGCAAGATTGTGTCCTTTTGTGTCTTTCGGAGTCCATTTTGGGAAATAGCAAATCACAATAAACAAACAAAGAAAATCCCCGAAACCTCAGTAAACTAAAGGTTTTCGGGGATTTTTGGCGGAGAGCAAGGGATTCGAACCCTCGAAGCCGTTTTAGCGACTTACACGATTTCCAATCGTGCTCCTTCGACCAGCTCGGACAACTCTCCGTGTTTTGTCGTGCTTTGCTATTATACACAAAGGTACGGGAAAAATCAAGTCTTTTTCAATATTATTTTCCCCTTAAAGGAAAAAATCCTCCCGATTTTTTTCCTCGGGAGGATGCTTCGTATTAGTCCATATACTTCTCGATGATTGCGATTGCGTCACCGAGTGTCTCGATGTTGCCTACCTCACGGTCGGGAATTTCAACGTCGAATTCGTCTTCAATTGCTACTGCGATGTTGATAAGCTCAAGTGAGTTGAGTCCGAGCTCACTTCTGATGTTTGTCTCCTCAGTAAGTGTGTTGGGATCGATGTCAACAAAGCGGCAGATTACCTCTCTGATTGTTTCGAGCATTATACGTGCCTCCTTTTATATGTACTGTTTATTTGGTGTATGTATCAATAACCTTCTGTCTGATAACCTTTCTTGTGGAATTCTTTTCGAATTCGCTGAAGGATACGTAAACATTCTGTACCTTTCTGTATGAGGGCTGACCCTTGTTGCTGTCTGAAACGTCAGCCTTGGTCTTTGCAATGATTTCTTCGTCGCTCATACCCTTGAGGAATTCTCTGTTTACGTAAATTGCGGCTGACATAACCATAGCTTCCTTGCCTGTTGCAGTAACAATCTTCTCTTCGAATGCAACTGTCTCAACTGCGTAGGGAAGATGCTCCATAATGTTGCTTTCAACAGTTTCAGGGAAGATGTTTTCGCCGTTGGGAAGGATAATAAGGAACTTCTTACGACCTGTAATGTAAAGCTCGCCGTCCTCGTCGAGACGTCCGTAGTCGCCTGTCTTGAACCAGCCGTCCTCGGTGAAGGATGCCTTTGTTGCTTCCTCGTCCTTGTAGTAGCCCTTGGTAACATTGTCACCCTTTACCTGCACCTCACCGATGCCCTCTTCGTCGGGACTATCGATTCTGAACTCGCATCTGGGGAAAGCCTTACCTGCTGAAAGAGGCTTCTTTATGCCGTCTCTGTGAAGAGTGATTGTGGGTGAGCATTCTGTCATACCGTAGCCTGAAATGATTTTAAAACCAAGCTCGGAAAGGAATTTGATATGGTCCCCTCTTGCAGGTGCGCCGCCGCAGCTCATTGTGGGGAACTGTCCGCCGAAGTTGTCACTGATGGACTTGAATACAACGGGGCGGATATCAATGCCGACCTTGAGAAGCTTCTTGCTGATTTTAATCATCTTGAGCATTATATCAAGCTTGCCCTTTGCCTCTGCCTTTGAACGGATACCGTTGTAGATACCCTCAAGCACAAGCGGTACAACTGCCATAGCGGTGGGTCTGAAGTCGTTTATATTGGGAAGAATGTTCTTTAAGCTGTCGTTGACGTAGATGATACCGTTCATATAGATAGCGGTAAGTACGCTGCAGGAAAGCTCGTAAACGTGATTCATGGGAAGAATGGACATTGTTGAAAGCTCGGGACCGAGGAATTCAAGTACACCCTCAACGTTTGCAGCAAAGTTGAAGTGGCTGAGCATTACGCCCTTGTTTGTACCTGTTGTACCTGAAGTGAATACAACGGCTGCAAGGTCGTCCTTCTTTACTTCTGCGTCAAGGAAGCGTCTGTCGCCCTTCTTGAGAAGCTCCTTACCCATCTCGGCAAGATCGTCAACTGTGAGGAATTTGCCGCCCTCGGTCTTTGCACCGGGGTTCATACAGAATGCGTACTTACATCTCTCGTCGTTTTCAAGATGAAGCTGTGCAGTACTCTTGTATGCCTTACTGTGGAAGAGTGCCTCTGCGTCGCCCTTTGAAACAAGCATGCTGATATCCTTATCGGGAAGCTCCTTGTCAATGGGTACTGCAACACCGCCGCCGCATACGATAGCGAAGAATACAACAATCCAGTTGTAGCTGTTTTCGCCGACGATGGAGATGTGCTTGCCGCCGAGTCCGAGCTCATAAAGAGCAGTGCCGACCTGACGTACTCTGTCGTGGAAATCTCTTACGGTGTAAACTACATCCTGCTTCTTGATTTTTTCAACAACCGCTACTCTGTCTCCGAAGGCTTCACTTCTTTCAAACATTTCCCTGATTGTTTCAACCGCAGATGCACGATGTATTTTTGCTCTGAGCTTTTTCAGCTCCTTAAGCTCCTGCTTACTAAGTTCAATATGCATTTTTTGTTCTCCTGATTCTCAATATATTAGGCAGCCGAGTGCTGTCTTTATAAAAATTAGTCGCACATATCAAGGAGTTCCTTGACTGTGATGTCGGGATTTTCAATACCCGCCATAATTACCTTAAGTGCATTACTGTGAAGAGCCTCTATCTGTGTGTCACGTGAAAGCTTAACACGGTACATATAGTTAAGATTGATACCCTTGTCTGTGGGGTCAGGTGAGCAGATAGTGTAAAGCGGTGTGAAGTATCTTCCGAGGTCGTGGAACTTGAACTCAAACTTGAAGCCGAGATCCATATCTATAGGAAGAGGAATCCATGTGAACATCATACATGCGGGGCCCTGGATAAGGCTGTAGTTATACATCTCTCTTGACATATCTCTTGCGGAAATATAGGGATAATCAGTATGACGGTAAAGCTGAGTACGTACGGAGGTGTATTCCTTAAGACCTTCCATAAAGGTTGCTGTTTCGGGAATAATTGTACGCACCTGAATGGGCTGCGCAAGACAGCCGCTCATTCTCTTTTCCTTGACGGTTGCTCTCTTTGAGCAGGTTGCCATCATAAATACGTCATCGGTACGGTAGTTGAGAGCTGAGCAATGAGTACGAAGACCCATCATAAACAGGCTCTCGGGAGCGATGCTGTTCTTTCTGCAGAAATCGAAAATCTTTGCCGCATCCTCAGCACCGATGTGACCCTGAACAAGCTTACACTTATCGTAAATGGGATTATATGCTGCAGGCACACGAAGGTCGGGATTCTTTTTCTTGATTCTTGCCTTCTCGAGGAAATCGGGGCCGTGTACCGCCGCATAAATAGGCTCGCCGCCCTTTTCAAAATACTCACGGTACCACTTTTCGTGCTTATCCCACTTCTTCTTTTCGCTTACCTTCTGAAGCTCCTGCTGAACGTACTCCTCATAGGAGTAAAGAGGTGCGGGAAGCTCCTCACCTGCCATAAGAGCCTGATAAACAGCCATAAGGTCCATAAAGAAGATAATTGAACCGAGAGCGTCCATAATCATATGAGAAACGTTGAAATAAATACCGCTTCCCACGTTTGCAGTTTTGTAGAAAAGGATTCTGAAGCACTCATCCTTGTCAAAGCGTATGGGCTTACGGGCATCCTTATCAAGGTATTCCCTCTGCTCCTCTATGCTTCTGAAATACTTCATAGGTGCTCTTGCAACCCTGAGTGAGGGAAGGAAATACTGCTTTATGCTCTTTCCGTCCTTTACAAATCTGAGACGAAGGCTGTCGTTTCTTTCGAATTCGATATTAAGTGCCTTTGTCATAACATCAAAGTCGAGGTCACGTTCAACTGTTACGGAAATGGGGATCTGAACAAGCTGCTTTGAAAAGCTGTATTTAACCATAAGATACATGCTCTGCTGTGAAGGTATGATATCATAAAGCTTTTCGGGTAAATTCTTTTTCATTGAAGTCACTCCCTAATAAAAATACTGCATAATAAGCCATAATATACTATTTAATATCATATCAAAAGTGAGGGCAGTTGTCAACCGAAACGGGTACAAAAAGCCGTACTTTCCGTTACAATTTTTTAACAATTATATTTAACCTCTAAGCTTTTCGGTTCGTATTGCAGATTTGTTAACAATCGGTCAAATAAAAATACCGCCACTGATTTGTGACGGTATCAATCGTATTATAAAACCTTTGACAAGAAATCCTTTGCTCTGTCTGTGTTGGGGCTTTCGAAAAATTCACGGGGATTTCTGTCCTCAATGATTCTGCCCTCGTCCATGAAGAGAATTCTTGTACCGACCTCTCTTGCAAAGCCCATTTCGTGGGTAACTATAACCATAGTCATACCCTCTTTTGCAAGGTCCTTCATAAGCTCGAGTACCTCCCCTACCATTTCAGGGTCAAGAGCTGATGTAGGCTCGTCAAAAAGGATAACCTCGGGGTCCATAGCAAGTGAGCGAGCAATCGCAACTCTCTGCTTCTGTCCGCCTGAAAGGGATGAGGGATAAGCGTTTGCTTTATCCTCGAGACCGATTCGCTTAAGAAGCTCCACAGCTCTTGCTTCAGCCTCTGCCTTTGACTTTTTCAGAACCTTTCTGGGTGCAAGTGTAAGATTCTTAAGTACTGTCATATTGTTGAAAAGATTGAAGTGCTGGAAAACCATACCCATCTTCTGACGGTGAAGGTTGATATCAACTCTCGGGTCGGTTATATCCGCACCGCCGAAGTATATCTCGCCGCTTGTGGGGTCCTCCATACAGTTGAGACAACGTAAGAAGGTACTCTTACCTGAGCCTGAGGGGCCGATAACAACAACCTTTTCGCCCTTTTCGATATTTATGGAAATATTCCTGAGGACTTCGTTTTTACCGAAGGATTTGCAAAGATTAACGACTTCTATCACTCTTACGCAGCCCCCTTTCCATAAGCTTGATGAGTACTGTGATAATCATAACGATTACAATGTAAATAACCGCCATTGTAAGGTACGGTACCATATACTGATATGTTGTTGCACCGATACTTCTGAAGGTCTTGTAAAGGTCCATTGCGCCGACGAAGGAAACAACTGAGGTCTCCTTAACAAGAGCAATAAACTCGTTACCGAGGGTGGGAAGGATATTCTTGACTGCCTGAGGGATAACTATCTTCATCATAGTTGCGCTGTAGGACATACCTACACTTCTGCCGCCCTCCATCTGACCCGGGTCAACGGAAAGAATACCGCCGCGCATAATTTCGGAAATATATGCGCCTGAATTCATACCGAAGACGATAATAGCAACGGTGATGGAATCGATTCTTTCAAGCCCCATAAGAGGAAGAACAACATAATAGAAAACAAGAAGCTGAACAACTATGGGAGTACCTCTGAAGATACCTACATAGAGAGTACAGAAGCCGTCAAGAAGCTTCGGGATAACATATGAACGGATGTAAGAAAAAATCCTAACTATCTTTGTGCCGCTTTTAGGCATCATATTGTTTTTCGGAAGTACTCTTACAATAGCAATGAGGGTACCGATGACAATACCGAGGATAAAGCCGTATAAGGCTATGATCATTGTATTCTGTAAGCCCTGTAATACCTCTTTGTAAGCCTGCTTATCGATAAACTGTACCAGAAAGCGTTCAACCTGAATATCAAAATCCTGCATGGCAAAATTCCTTTACAATAAACAATGCCTCACTGTGAAGTGAGGTATTGCTTTTATTAATATTTTTATATTCTAAATCAGCCGTTAACAGTTGAAACGATTGCTGCTGCGGGATCTGCGTCAACGATAACGAAATCAACTCTGCCGTTGATGAGGTCAGTAGTTGCAAGAGCTGCACTGTCGTATGTTACTGCTTCAGCGTTAGCGATGGGATCGAAGCCGAAAGCATCACTACCCTTGATGTAAAGCTCACCTGTTGTACCTGCCTGTGCACCGATCTTTGTGCCTTCTGCAAGAGCACCGAGAACTGCGTCTACATCTTCAGCTGTTGTGCAAGCGTCGAATCTTGTATCATCAGCCTTAACGATGATCTTCTGTGCTGACTTATAGTAGGGAACTGTGAATGTAACTGATTCTTCTCTTTCAGCGTTTACTGAAAGACCTGCGATAGCGATGTCGCACTTGTGCTGACCAACTGAAAGGCAAACTGCATCGAAGTCCATGTTGTCGATAACGAGTTCCTTGCCGAGTTCAGCTGCAAGAAGAGCTGCAACTTCCATATCGATACCGTAGTAGAGCTCGCCGTCCTTGTATTCGAAGGGAGCGAATTCAGCGTTTGTAGCTACGATAAGCTGATCCTTGCTTGCATCGAATTCTGCTGAAGCAACGCCAACCTTTTCACCGTCGCCTGAGCCGAGGTACTTGTTGCAGATAGCTTCGAATGTACCGTCACCGAGAATCTTTTCGATGAATGCGTTTACGTCAGCGAGAAGCTCGGGCTGAGCCTTGTCAACGCCGAAAGCGTACTCTTCGCTTGAAAGCTGAATGTCGATAAGCTTAACGAGAGCTGCTGCGGGTGCTGCGTCTGTGTTTGTCTTTGCGTCTGTGTTTGTCTTGTCACCGCAAGCTGCGAATGCGAAAAGCATAAGAGCTGCGAGAGCAATTGCTAAAAACTTTTTCATTATAATTGCCTCCAAATAATATTTTTAGTTTTAATGCTCGGCTATTCTATCACTTAAAAATTGATATGTCAACAGATTTATGCGATTTTTTGCTGTAATATACCGATTTTTAATTATAAAAGTGAATATTTATGTACTTTAGGGACTAGGGAATAGGGA
>JAFZFT010000071.1 GCA_017555765.1 Clostridia bacterium
CATAGTCGAAGGTGATATCGAAACAACCTGGGATGAGGGACTTCCCAAAGGTACTCTCATTGTGTGCAATGAGGAAGGCAAGCTTCTGGGACTGCCTCAGAACAGAGTACTGTGGAGAGACGGCCGCCCGGTTGATGTTGTAGCCGGCACATTCTTTATTGCAGGAGCAGGCGATGAGGATTTCATTTCTCTGACTGATGAGCAGGTGAAGGTGTGTATCGAAAACTTTCAGGAATAAAAAAAGACTTACAGAAGCGGCATCTTCTGTAAGCCGACTCCCTCAGTCAGCTACGCTGACAGCTCCCTCGGGGAAGGAGCCAAATGAGGCGGTAAGTAGAATAACTACATATTTAGTATAGCACATATTGCTTTATGTGTCAAACTTACCGCCGAAATGATTATAAAAGAAAAGCGGTGAGAAGGTTAAAGTGAATATCAGAGTAAAGACAAGGACCTTCTCCGGGTGTGTTTGTGAGCAGGAGGTCTATTGCATATCAGACAAAGCCAAAAGCAGAAAAGAGGCAAAGCCACGCCTGCGATTTAAATCCGAAGAGGAGCGGGAAGCTCATAAGTCGGGTATATCCCGAAGGAATCACGCAAGGCTTGTGAACGAAAACTTTTCACCAACATCCACATACAGTACGCTGACATTCGATACGGCAAATGAAGTACATACCTTTGAAGAGGCAAGGTACATCAGAGACCTGTATATGCGCCGACTGAAATACGCTTACCCTGATGCGGTAATCTTTTTTTATCTCGGTAAGGGTAAGGCGACACGGCGTATTCACGGTCATATGCTTTGTGAGGGCGTACCTGAAGATGTGATTGTCAGGCAGTGGCGGTACGGTGAGATAGTTGCAATCGATAAGCTCCGTGAGCACAACTATTATAACGACGTGGACCACGGCAGAGATTATACAGGTCTTGCAAATTATCTCTTTGACCATTGGACTCCTGAGCAGGGCGGTCACCGATGGAAGCAGACGAGAAATGCCCGCCGCCCCGAAAAGGAAGAGCCGAAGGAGATAAAAAGAGCCTACTCAGAAGCAAAGCCGCCCACACCGCCGAAGGGATATAAGCTGGTGGAAAGCAGGGGTACGAAGTACGGATATATGTATTTTAAGTACGTGCTTGAGCCCGAGCCCGACACAAAAAAAAGAGTAAAAAGAACTACAGATTCGAGCTGATTTTAAGGTCAGCTTACCGAAACTTGTAAATGTGTAAAGTTTTGTAACGAAAATTAAAAAGAAGGAGTACACATGGCTGATATAGAACATCTTGAACAGAGATTTCAGATGATAAAGGAATTTGCCTGGAAGAGTGAAGAGCTTCCCAAGTACCAGGGGGAGAACGCCTTCAGCTTTGTTGATGAGCATTACTTTCAGGCTATGAGACACATGTATGCACGTTACCGTCTGCATACGATCCGAAGAGAGCTTGCCGAGCAGGAGGTAAACAAGTACCGTCTGTGCTACATAAGAGACAAGACCTCGGAGGAAACAATGGCACGTGGGTACCGTGAGTTCAGTGAAGGCCGCAGGGGAATAGGAGAGTGGACGAAGGCTCTTATCAAAAATGACGGTAAGAGCATCAGAGAGCTTTTCACTCTGCTGTTCTGTCAGCTGCTTCCTGCAGTAACGGACCCTGTAACGGCAAAGCTCATCAGAGAGAATGCAGGGCTTGCACTCATAACAGGATGCAGTAAGCTTTCCGAGGATGAGAAAAAGGAGGCAGAAAAATGGTTGTAGTTGCACTCGATATTACGGAAGAGGAGCTTCTTGCGTATATGAAAAAATATTACAGTGACGAGGATGCAGAGCGTACCGTGAAAACCGCAAGGGAATACGGTGATGCCTTCTTCGGAGACTTTGCGGTAAACAAGGTAAGATTTGAGAGGGGAGAGGGCAGAACCTACAACCTTCTTAGGATACCCGGGTATATGCCGCCTGAAAGGAGTGCTGACGATGCTTAACTGTGCAGTACTTATGGGCCGTCTTACGGCGGATCCTGTTCTTAAGACTACGGCAAGCGGCAAGGAGGTCTGCAGATTCGGTATTGCCGTTGACAGAAGCGGCACCGAACGAAAGGCGGACTTCATAAACATTGTCGCCTGGGACAGCGGGGCAAGGTTTGTTACAACCTATTTTTCAAAGGGCTCAATGATTGCTGTTCAGGGTGCGATTCAGACAAGCACCTATCAGACACAGAAGGGTGAGAAGCGTACTGCCTTTGAGGTGGTTGCTAAAGAGCTGAGCTTTTGCGGGGGAAAGTCAGGGGATAACCCTTCCACCGCAAGCGGTCCCCCTTCCCTTTCAGGGACGGCAGGGGAGGAAGCAGCAAAAGAGCAGACAGGTTATTACAGTAATGCTACTGCTGCAGATTTTGAAGATATAACCGATGATGAAGATTTACCGTTTTAAGGAGGTGTGAGTATTGGTTTACTGTTTACAGTTTGAATGCCGTATGAAGGACTGCCCGAAGCATCCGGATAAGGCTAAGAGTGACAGAGAAGCAAGGTACAGAGATTATCAGAACAGTGTCAATGTCTGTATCAGACCTGAGTTTATCTTTGCTCAGCAAGCGGCAGAGCATAAAAAGAAGGAGAAGGAATCAATTCCTATGCCTACGGAGTCGGAGGAGCAGCAGGCTCTCTTTCATTGGGCTGAGGCGGTTATGTATATGTACCCCCGAGCTGATACTGCTGCATCATATCCCGAATGAAGGTAAGCGGAGCAAGGCGTACGGTGCCAAGCTCAAAAAGGAAGGTCTGAAGGAGGGCGTACCTGACATTCATCTTCCTATTGCACGTGGGCCTTATCATTCTCTTTACATAGAGATGAAGCGGCGCAGTGACAGTGTTACATCCCATGCACAGAGACGGTGGCTTCGTCATCTGAGAAAGTACGGCAATGCCGCCTATGTCTGTCACGGCTGGGAGGAAGCGGCAAAGGTTATCGAAGAATATTTAAGTTTGAAATAAGGAGTTTTCACTATGGAAAATATAAAAATGATTGACATTGAGCACATATACCCGCACCCGGATAACCCGAGAAAGGATGTGGGTGATGTTTCGGAGCTTGCAGAGAGCATCAAGAGTCAGGGTATCATGCAGAATCTGACGGTTGTTCCCTTCGTCAGCAAGTTTAACCCGGGCATTAAAAGAGAAGGGGACTACACCGTTATTATCGGCCACAGAAGACTTGCGGCGGCAAAGAAGGCAGGACTCAGGGAAGTACCCTGTGCCATTGTTGAAATGAGCGAGAAGGAGCAGATTGCTACTATGCTCAGTGAGAATATGCAGAGGGTGGATTTATCCGTTTCGGAAGAGGTTCAGGGCATTCAGATGCTTCTTGATCTGGGCGATTCAGTGAACGATATAACAAAGCTTACAGGCTTTTCAGAGAGTAAGGTAAGACAGAGGATGAAGCTCGGTAAGCTTTCTGCGGAAGAGCTCGGAAAGTGCAAGGGCGGTACGCTTCAGGATTTTGTGAAAATTGCAGAAATTGAGGATGAGAATGACAGAAAAGAAGTTCTGCGCGCTGTAGGTACATCGAACTTTAACTATGCTCTTGCGAGTGCTTCAAACAGACAGACTCAAAGAAAGACAAAGGCAGAGTGGCTTGAGAAGCTTTCATCCTTTGCGACACCGATAAAGGTTACCGCCGGTAAGAAATATGTGACTTGTCAGTATTTCTCGTGGAGCCCTAAGAATTACAACATTCCCGAAGACAAGGACAGCATCAACTATTACTATGAGGATGTCGGGAATATGGTGAGAATATACAAGGACTACACACCCGAGGAAGCGGCAAAAAATGCTGAAGAAAATGCGAAGCGGAACAAGGAGGCACAGGAGAAGGATGCCAGGATGAAGGCACTTGGAGAAATGAGCCGACAGTTTGAAAAGCTCCGTTGGGATTTCGTGAAGGAGTACAGAGGGGATAAGAGTCACGCTTATGACCTTACAAAATTCCTTATAGATTTTCTTTATGATTATATCGGGTACAAGAATATCGAGGGCGAGTCTGAATTGAGGGAGTTTCTCCGTCTGCCCGACGATGAGGATTTCCGTGAAAGTGAGGAGTATTCGAGGATCCTCATAAGGACACCGCAGAAGTTATTGCTGACATTCATAGCACTGCAGGTAGAAAACTGCAAGCGTAATACCTGGAATTGGTACGGTGCTTATTCAGAGCAGGAGGATCTTACGGCATATTACAAGGTGCTGAGAAGGTGCGGCTATGAAATGGCCGATGCGGAGAAGGCTTTCTATGACGGTAGTCACGAGGCTTATTATGTAGGGGAGGATGATGAGGAATGACAGATAATGATGTTATCAAAGCTTTTGAGTGTTGTGAAAAAGAAAACGGCACTTCTCCGAATTGCGATGAGTGTCCTGCTTCCGGCTCGGCAGACAGCAACTGCTTTTCCACTGTCAGAAAAAAAGTGCTTGAGATTGTAAAACGCCAGAAGGCAGATAATGAAGCATTGCAAAATGAGAACAAGCAGCTTCAGAGTGATGTCCTTTTAGCAAATCAGAATTACGAGCATATCAAAGATATGTGGGAAGCGGAAAGAACAAGGCTGTCCGAAAAAATCAAGGAATATATCGATAAGCATAACCGGCTGATTGGCAGGGAAGCGGCACTCCACGATGAAGCGGTTGAGGATTTTGCTCACTTCCTGATTGATAAGGCTGAAAACGGTGCGATACAGATATGTGACTTGCCTGACCTCGTTCTTGAGTGGAAGGGAGGGGCAGATAATGACTGATAGTGTAACCCTTGTTCTGGAAAAGGAGTTTGCAGAGGAGCTGTTTGAGGCTATTTGTGAGATAGCGGACATTGATGATACTTATGAGCTGATATCTCTTGATACTTTCAACGTTCTTTCAGAACTCAGAGAAAGTCTCGCGGCTAAGTTGGTTTTGGAGGAGTGATATAGAATGACTGCGCGTGAAGCTGTTGAAATGATAAAAGCATGCGGATTGAATATCGTAGAGCCGGTACACAATGAGGTGTTAAACATCGTAGTTGATGCACTTGAAAAGCAGATGCCAAAAGAGTTGTTGTGTATAGGTATAGAGAAATGTTGTCCTGTTTGTAAAGAAGGAATTTGCTTAATTGGCGATGACGGTTGCTACGGCAA
>JAFZFT010000006.1 GCA_017555765.1 Clostridia bacterium
CCTTCTTATAGGCAACGAGATTGTCGAGCCTCTTATGAAAAAGGGTGACAAAGCCTCAAAGGGCTTCAGAATACTTACCGCAACGGGCTTCTCCTTCTTTGCAATCGTAGCATGGGAAATTTACGAATTCATCGTTGACTATAACTGGTACGAATCGGCAAATATGGCATATAACATTGACCCTGACCGCGATCCCTTCTTCTTATGGCTTTTCGGCGGCCCGAGTGCAAACTTCGATACGGGCTTTGCCGCAGTATTTGATACGGTTATCGATATGCTCTGTGCCGCTATCGGTACAATCCCCGCAATAATCTTCCTTTACTTCTATCTTAAAAAGAGAGAGAAAGGCCTCGGCATCACTCCTGCACCAAAGGCGGAAAAGGTACGCTACGGCGGTATAATCCCCTTCCTTAAAAGTGAAATCAAGGCTCTTCGTGAGGGTGTTACCTTAGCCGAATACATCTTCTGGTGGGTACTGAGAATCGGACAGACGGTTATGCTCATTTACCGCTATAAGCTCCACGGCCCCTCAAGCGTAACAGTACTTATTATGACGCTCAACCTCATTGCGACCTTTGCAATACCCCTTGTGAGAATAATTATCCCCTTCAAGAGTGTTGTTACAAAAATCCCCTTCCGCTGTCAGACATGGATAAACTTCATCATTATCTTTGCTTCCTTCCTCAGCCACGGCTTCAACTTCTCATATCACGTTACAAGCTACGATAAATTCCTGCACGTTATGATGGGCTCCGTTGCTCTTCTTATCGGCAACGAGCTTATAACTCCCTTCCTGAGAAAGGGCGACAAGATTTCTCCGCTTCTCAGAAGCTTCAATGCAACAGGCTTCTCCTTCTTTGCAATTGTAATATGGGAGCTTTATGAGTTTTTCATCGACTACTACTGGCCCGAGTCAGGCAATATGGCGTACCGTATGCCTGAAAACAACCCCATAACTCAGGAGCCCTTCTTTGTGAAGCTTTACGGCGGCCCGAGCCCCAACTTCAGCAAGACAGTCTTTGAGGATGTCGGAATTTTCGACCAAGGTCTTGACTCCTTCGGCATCGACTCTATTTTCGACACGCTCACAGATATGATATGTGCCACCGCGGGTATTATCCCCGTTATGATAGGACTTTATCTCTTCCTTAAGCATAAGGAAAAGAAGGCTCTTAAAAAGGCTGAAAAGGAAGCCGTCACGGTATAAAAGCACAAAAGGTACTGCTTTGTCAGTACCTTTTTTATTTGTGGGTATTTACTTATCCCGCACAGATGATATAACGATAACATATTATACAAGGAGGACAGAGTTATGTTTGAGACCTATGTTATTTCTATGATTATCCTTCTCGTTGTGCCGCTTCTTATAAGCATTTTCAGCTTCCCGAGGAAGAAAAAGTGCAGTGCAGAGGAATACAGACTCCGTCTCAGGCAGAGTATAGTCTCCCTCCTGCTTATACTTCTCGCAACGGCGCTTAATATTATCCGCTCACAGACGAGTATAAAGCTTTTTTCCTATATCGCCCTCGTACTCACCCTTGCCGCACTGATATTTTTGATTATATCCCACCTGTCAGGGAAGAAAAAATAAAGCGGACACGGCAAGCCGTGTACCTACAAATGCGGTTTAACAATCGGTCGCCGTGGGCGTCGACCGCTACAAATCCGCGGGTAATGTTTTATTGCATCCGCCCACGACGGCGCGTGGCTACCGGCTACTGACTACTGACTACTAAAAACGGCATCCCGAAGGATGCCGCTTTTCTCTTACCACTTATTCTCAACGTATTCGCAGAAGGCATACATATCCTTGATTTCAAGCTTTGTGCCGTCATCAAGAACTACATCACCGCTCCAGATACCGTGTACCTGATGAGTGTGCATTCTTGCAATGCCGAGGTTCATATCTGAATGATGGTCGAAGGTAGGCTTCATTGTAAGGTTGAAGCGCTTGTCCTCAGAAATGAATACCCAGTCATTCATAAACTTGTCGGGCTTGGGGAAGGTTTCTACGTCAACTGCGCCGAACTTATGTACCTTACCGTCGTAGAAGATACAGGTCTCGGTTGCATTGCTCTCGTCACCGATTGCCCATGTGATTTCGAAGCCGAAGAGCTTCTTTTCACCGTTTGCATCAGTAACGTACTGTGAGCCGCTACCCCAGTACCAAACCATTTCGTGAGGTGTATTTACACGTCCCCAGTCAAGTGAGCAGAAGGTATTTTCCTTGCTGAACTCGTAAACCTTGTCGCCATCCTTGTAGAAGCCGCCGCAGGGCATACAAGCCTGCTTTGTGGTCATAAAGTACTTCTTGGGGTCGCCCTTGAAGGGAAGTACGGTAGTGATGTTTTCGAGGCCGGGCATAATGTCCATATCGAACTTGCACTCAACTGTCTTATTCTTGAGAGCCATCTTGAACCAGATTGTTCTTGTGTTCTCCTTGGTGTCGAAGTCGAATTCAGCCTTGCCTATTTTATCCTTATAGCGGTTGGGTACGTCGCCCTTGAGAGGAGGAAGATGCTTCTTACCGCCGAGGAAGAGCTGTGTAGCGTCAACGATAACCTTACCAGCCTTAAGGTCGATAAGCTTACCTGCAACATATCCGCCGATGCCGATATTTGCAAAGCTGAGCTGTACCATATAATTACCGTCAGCAACCTGATAGAAGTCCCATTCCTTTTTACTCATGGGGCTTCCCTTTTTAACATAGTTTCTGTTATAATCAAAAACATTATGTCTTGCCCAACCCTTTGCAAGAAGTGTTCCGTCGGGAGCAAGAAGAGGTGTTGCCTCTGTGTACTCTGTCTGCTTTGATTTTTCCTTCCACTGCTGGAAGGGCACATAGGTGCGGGGTGTTTCACTCATAATAATTCTCCTTTGCTGTTTTCTTTTCTTTATTGTAATGCTTTTGCGGTACAAATGCAACGGTTTTGCAAAAAATTATGCTCTATCTTTAAGATTTTAAAGGTGTTCTTATTGTTATACTGATAAATCTGTGATATACTTGTATGAAATCAGGAAGGAGAACAGATATGAAAAAGAACATTGCAAAAGAAAAAACACTTTCTTCATTCACACAGATTGACGATAACATCTGGACTCTCGTTTACGAAAACGATTACGGTCTCGACGAGCTTCTCGAAAAGGGCGTAGGCAATATTATGGATGCAGTATTTTTCCTTCAGAAAAAGGTACGCACCGCAATTATGCCCAACCCCACCCACGGCGGCTTTGCCTGCTCCACCTTCAATGCAAAAAATCCCGAGGGACATCATATGCTCGGCAGAAACTTCGACTATAAGGCCGCTCCCTGCACCGTCTGCTGGACTTCACCCGAGAAGGGCTACAAGAGCGTATCAATCATTGATACCACCTTCTTCATTCACGGTACTGAGCATTTCTCACTGAAGAATTCAAAGAAGCATCAGCGTGTGCTCGGCGCTCCCTATATGGCTATGGACGGCATCAACGAAAAGGGCTTCAGCATTGCCGTACTCGAAATCAAATCAAAGGCTACAAAGCAGCAGACAGGCAAGAAGCCTATCATCACTACAGTTGCAATCCGTGCGGCACTCGACAAGTGCGCAACTGTTGACGAGGCTATTGAGCTTTTCAAGCAGTACGATATGCACGACTCAATTTTCATCAACTACCACTATCAGCTCGCTGACGCTGAGGGTAACAGCGCAATTATCGAATATGTAAACAACGAGATGCACGTTATCCGTCAGGAAAAGAAGGACGAGTGCCTCGCCCTTACAAACTACTTCCTCACTGAGGGCGGCGACAACCACGACGGCAGAGGCTACGACCGCTACAGCCGCATCAAAAAGACTCTTAAGGCAAACGACGGAGTTATCACAGACGATGCTGCTATGAAGCTTCTTTCTGACTGTACTCTCAATTACAAGCACCCCCAGCTCGGCCATCAGGTTATCACTCTCTGGAGTGCAGTATATAACTGTACCGAAAAGAGTGTCCTTCTCTGTGCGGGTATGGACTATGATAAGAAATACCGTTTAAGCATTGACAAGCCGGGAGAGATCATCGTCGCAGAATAAGAAAGCTTAATCAGCATAGCAAGGTGCTTCTGCACTGAAATGCAAAATGCAAAGTGCAAAATGCAAAATGGCGGGTCACTTCGTTCCAAAATAATACGCTTTAACAGAGCTAAACAAACAACACTCTACCCGCCAAATTCAAGAATAAGCCTTGCGGTTTGTTTTTTTATTAACTCTCTTACTGTTTTATAAAACCTACCTTACGCAGGCACAAGTTAAATGTTTTGTACACGGTCGATTGCGACCACAATTTTGCATTTTGCATTCTGCATTTTGCATTTAACGAAGTGCTACCTATCATAACTATAAAAGTTCACATAAAGGAGATTACTATGGATACTTTCGCAAAAAGATTCGCCATTGACGCATCCCCCGTTGCAGTTGAAGGTCAGTCCTTCACAAGGGGCAATGTAAGATTCACCGTTATTACTCCCTGCCTTCTCCGTGTAGAGGCACAGAAAAAGGGACTTTTCTGCGACGAGGCTACACAGAGTGTATGGTTCCGTGATTTTGATGCCGCAAAGTACGAAGTCAAGGAAGACGGCGACGAAATCGAAATCAAGACAACAAAGGCAAACTTCCTTTACTCACTCAAAGGACGCAAAATGCTTCGCATCAAGCTTCGTGACGGCAGAACAGTAACCGATTACAAGAGCGGCAACCTCAAGGGCACATGCCGTACTCTTGACATCACTGCAGGTATAATCACACTTACAGACGGCGTATGCTCAAAGAACGGTGTTGCTGTTCTCGATGACAGTGACACTCTCGTGATGAAAAAGGACGGTACAATCCTTCCCCGTGACAATAAGGAAAGCGATATCTACTTCTTCGCTTACGGCTACGACTATATCGGTGCTACAACCGACCTTTACAAGCTCACCGGTAAGGTACCCCTTATCCCCCGTTATGCTCTTTCAAACTGGTGGAGCCGCTATAAGGCATACACTCAGGAGGAATACCTCGATCTTATGGACCGCTTCAAGGAAGAAGAGGTGCCCATCACAGTTGCTACAGTAGATATGGACTGGCATTGGGTTAACATCAAGGAAAAGTTCGGCAAGGACAGCCACAAGGTTTATCCCCACAAGAACTTTATGGAATATGTTTACGACGTATGGTCAACAGGCTGGACAGGCTACAGCTTCAATACTGACCTTTTCCCCGATCCCGAAGGCTTCCTCAAGAAGCTCAAGGATGACGGATATCACACCACCTTCAATATCCACCCCTCAATGGGTGTACGCTGGTTCGAAAATCAGTACGAGGAAATGTGTAAGGCTATGGGACAGAATCCCGCTGACAAGGAGCCCGTAAAGTTTGACATCACCGACAAGAAGTTCACAGAATGCTACTTCGACATTCTTCATCATCCCTTCGAGAAGATGGGTGTTGACTTCTGGTGGATTGACTGGCAGCAGGGTACTCACACAAACGTACCCGGACTTGATCCCCTCTGGGCTCTCAATCACTACCACTTCCTCGACAACGCAAAGGATAACCACAGACCTCTTATCCTTTCCCGCTTCTGCGGTGCAGGCTCACAGCGTTATCCCCTCGGCTTCAGCGGTGACACCACCCAGACATGGAAGAGCCTTGATTTCCAGCCCGGCTTTACCGCTACCGCCTCCAATGTTGCGTACCCCTGGTGGAGCCACGATATAGGCGGTCACTGTATGGGTAAGAAGGATGACGAATTATACCTTCGTTGGGTACAGCTCGGTATCTTCAGCCCCGTTAACAGACTCCACTCAACCAACAACGAATTCGCAGGTAAGGAGCCCTGGAATTACAGCGGCCCCGTTGAGAGAATCGCAAAGGATGCTCTCCGCCTG
This sequence comes from Clostridia bacterium, assembly GCA_017555765.1. GTDB lineage: Bacteria > Bacillota > Clostridia > Oscillospirales > Acutalibacteraceae > UBA6857. The sequence continues at coordinate 5,897 of JAFZFT010000006.1, forward strand.
AGACATAAGCTTCTCCCCTACATCTACACAATGAATTACCGTACTCACACCGAGTGCAGAGCTATCTGTGAGCCTATGTACTATGCATACCCCACAGACGAAAGCGCATACAACTGCAAGAATCAGTTCTTCTTCGGTACAGAGCTTATCGTTGCTCCCATCACAGAGCATACAAGTACGGATACCAACCTTGCAGGCGTAAACGTATGGATTCCCGAGGGCAGATACACCGATATCTTCACAGGCAGAATCTATGAGGGCAACAAGTTCGTTAAGATGTACCGTGACATTGACTACATTCCCGTACTCGCCAAGGAGGGTGCTATCATCCCCATGAGCAAGAACGACAGACTCAACGACTGCTCCAACCCCGAGGAGCTTGAGGTACTCATCTACAGAGGTAACAACACCTTTAACCTTTACGAGGACGACGGTGAGACTCTCTCCTATCAGCAGGGCGAATATCTCAAGACCGCCTTCACAGTTGCTCAGCAGGGCGACAAGGTTACTCTCAGCATTTCAAAGGCAGAGGGTACTGCAGCAGTAGTTCCCGCAAAGAGGAGCTTCATCCTCAAATTCAAGGATATCACCGATGCCGATGCAGCAGTAAGAGTAAACGGCAGAGAAGCAAAGGCAGAAGTAAAGAAGGTCGGTAAGACCCTCGAGGTTACTGTTAATGCAAAGGCTGATGCAAAGATTGAGATTACTCTCGAAAACTGCACATATCTTCAGAATGAGGACAAGAAAAAGGCACTTACAAATGTTATTTCAAAGTTCCAGATGTCAACCGACGTAAAAGGCTTTATGTTCGGCGGCTTCATCAAGGGCGAGAAGGAGCTCGGAAATGTTTCCGACGACTTCAGAGGCCCCATTGAGGAAATTGAAAATCTTGCATAAGAAAAAAAGGACTGCGGATGCAGTCCTTTTTGATTCGCATTGCGAATTGCGCATTTACTTAACAGCGTACTCCAGCCTTGTGTAATCACCCTGAAGGTACTCGCCCGAAATGAACTTTCTTGCTCTGAATACCACTCTGTCATCGTATACCTCACAGAAATAACCTGTGCCGCAATCCTGAATACCAAAGTTGTTGAGCTTTCTGTAGCCGGGAATGCTGATTGACCACACACCATTTTCTTCGTTGATTGTTTCAGCAACCTTTTCGAAAATACCGCCGTGAAGGTGTCCGTTGATGAAAAATACATTGCGGTATTTTTCCATAACAGCTCTTACCTCGTCATTCTGCTCACCCATATCGCCCGTCTTCCATACCTCAGGAAGTCCGTGGGTCTCGGAAAAGGGCTGGTGGCACATTACGAATACGGGCTTACCGTCCTTTGTACCTCTTTCGAGCTCCTTATCAAGGAAGGCTATCTGCTCAGGAGAAATATATGCCTTTTCGAGTATCCTCTTCTCAGTACACAGTACAATAAAGGTGTATCCCTTTATGTCATAGGAATAATAAACCTTATCAGTACCGAGCTTGAGATAGTCATTGATTTTATCAACGAGGATTTTTGTATTCTGCTTGAAGAATATTCTCGCATCGTGGTTGCCCATTGTGACAAAAAGATGAGGCACTGCCTTCTGCTCGTCAAGTACTCTGAAAAATCTCTTATACTCGTTTTTGGTACCGTAGTCGGCAATATCGCCCGCAATAAGAAAGGCATCGAAGCTTTCCTTTGAGTTGCCGATATCAATAAAGGTATTCTTAAGGTTAAGCTCGGCACTCTCTCTGTTGGGAAGATGTGTGTCAGCTATAATAGCCATTGAAAGACGTACATTTTCGCTGTCCTCGAAGGTTATGGGGTCTTTATCGGAAACCTCATAAAGCACATCGTACTTGGGATTCATAGCCTTGAACTGATTCATATATTTTTCAATGAAGAAGGGCATTGCCATAGTATATCATCTCCTGATTTCGTCTTATCCTTTTTATTATAATAGAAAATACACAACTTTGCAATATAAAAATCAAAAATCGGAGCACTTGCAAAACAAGTACTCCGACTATTTTTATTCGATAGTATCAAGATTTACACCCTTGGTTTCCTTAACACCCTTTGCAAACATAATTGCCGCAATTGAAACCGCAGGGATTGATATTGCAAGACATGCCCACCATATCTCTGTAAGAGCAATACCTGCAATGATGAGACCGTAGCCGACCACAAGACCGATGATAACAAGAAGTCCCTCTGCACCCACAACTGATGCACGGATATCCGTGGGTACCTTTTCGGTCATCATAACATTCATATAATCTCTGCCTATCCAGTAGGAGCCCTGATAGAGACCCGCAAATGCACCTACAAGAGAGGGATTCCAGCCGAGGAGTATACCCGCAACGAAGAGGCAGTAGCCTGCAACACAGGTTACGGAGAAGCCTATAACGGTAACCTTTCTTCCCAGCTTATCTGCAATAAAGCCTGAAAGGAAGGTGATCGAGCCGTATACCACGGGCACCATAAACAGTGCCTGTGTTACACCGCTTACACTCATACCCGCCTCACGCATTGAGGATTCGAAGTACAGTGCGATTGCGGGCATAGCCGAGTCAAATATGATGTGGGAGATAATCAGTCTCTTGGTGTCCTTGTTTGCGAAAATGTACTTCACACCGTTGAATACACTCGCCTGATTTCTCTGAGCTTCCTTCTGCTGCTTTTTGAGCTCCTTCTCCGCCATTCTTTCCTCAATGGGACGAGACAGATACTCTATTCTTTCTCTTACAAATACCTTGGTATCCTTTGCGAAGAGAAGTACGAGAGCAACCGCCGCAAAGCCGAGAAGTGCGGGCACGAGGAAAATCTCACGCCATTTCGTACCGTCATCACCCATAAGCATATCTCTGAGAGTGGGGATAAGTATAACGCCTAAGATACCGAAGCTCTTAAGGAAGCTGTAAATCTTTGCTCTGTGCTTGTCGGGAGCTTCCTCGAGAATGTATATAATCTGTATGTCGTGACCCATAAAGAAGCTGATAACCGCAAATCCCACAAGGAACATTATATAGCTCGAGGAAAGATAAATAATCAGAAGACCGAGAGCCATACCGAGGGTTGACATAACGAAAAGCGGCTTTCTTCCAAGCTTATCTGCAAGCGCCTTGTAGAATGGTGTGAACAGACCGAATACGTATGTAAAAACACCTATACCCGAGTGGAACGCAAGACCTTCATTGAACGTATAAGTCTTTCCCATAAAAGGATTATCAACAAAAAACTCGGTTACAAAGGATGACTGCACAGTAACTGTAAGGTTACTTGTTACCTCGTCAAGGATGTTTACAATAGCAATAAGCATAAGAAGCACCAAAAAGTACTTTGCCGAATTGCCCTTTCTCTCTACCTTTTTAAGCTTTTCAAGCTGACGGCTTTCCTTCTGTACCGCCATTGTTGACTTCATATTTACCGCCTCCGTGGATTTTTTATTATTATAGCACAACCAAAAATAAGTTGCAACGGAAAAAGAAAATCCCCGCTATAAAGCAGGGATAAGTTTAGCCCGATTAACCCTTTTCCGCCTTCACCCAGGGAGTGAAATTCACCGCGAAGAGGAAAATCTCAATAAGTGCAAGAGGTATCATCTCCATAAGTGCACTCTTGCCGACAGTGGCAAAAATCACAACAAAGGTACCGAGAATGAGGAAGGTGCACACTGTAAGCATATTGAATTTCGGATGCTTTTTGCGGTTGATTATGAAAAAGAGAGCAACAGAGGCAATAGTAAAGACGATGAATGCGCCCGTAGCAACCCAATGAGCAATTCTCTTCGGATTCCAGTCCTCGATGCTGTGACCGAGGGTGAGAGCTACAAGAGCCATACAGACAAAGCCGAGCACACCAAGAATGTTGAGGAATTTGCTTCTGATGCCAAATTTATTATACATATAGCCCGTATTCAGCAGAATACTACCCGAGGTGAGGATACCCCAGAGCCAGAAAAAGGGCTTTCTTTGAGCAGTTTCGCAAAGAAGAGAGAGAGTACCAAGCTCCGATGCGGGATTATTGCCCCAGAAGAAGGGAAGGGCAAGTCCGTAGACGAAGGCACAAAAGAGTGCGCCTATGCAAAAGGTTTTAAGTGCCTTTGAATTTGTGTTTTCTTTCATTTTTATCATCCTTTTAAAGTTATTGTTGCTGTCTTTTTGTCTATTTTACCCCCGATTACTGCTTTTGTCAACCGAAAAGAGTAGATGTCTCCTGAGCTTCATACCCGCTCGGAAAAATAGTAAGTATATTTTCCTTTTATCATTGTTTTAATATGAAAAATGTGCTATACTCATTTGCAGATTTTGTAAAAAGAGGGATTTTATGAGAAAGGATTTTCTTAAAGGTGTCTCCGACGGTCTTCCCATCGGACTCGGATATTTTTCCGTCGCCTTCGGCTTCGGCATTATGGCAGTGGGTGCGAATATATCCGCATTTTTTGCCTGGCTTATTTCCGCAAGTAATATGACCTCGGCAGGTCAGGCGGCGGGTGTTGAGGTTATTGCCGCAGGCGGTACGCTCATAGAAATGGCACTCACTCAGCTTGTTATAAATCTCAGATACTCACTTATGGCCTTTTCCCTTACACAGAAGCTGGATAAAAGCTTCACTACACCGAAAAGGCTTCTCGTCTCCTGCTGCATCACCGACGAGGTTTACGCTATGGCAGTTTCCCGCAAGGGTAAGATTTCTCCCTCATATATGGCGGGACTTTTCTTCCTCCCCTTTGTCGGTTGGACAGGCGGTACACTTGCAGGTGCCTTCGCAAGTCAGCTTCTGCCCGAGGCTCTCTCTGACGTTATGGGTATTTTACTGTACGGTATGTTTATTGCGATTTTTATCCCCGTAGCAAAGAAAAGCAGACCCGTCCTCATTGCAGTACTCGTTGCCGCGGCAATCAGCATTCTTTTCCGTTATGTACTCACCTTCGTGGGTACGGGCTTTGCAATAATTCTCAGCGCGGTTATCGCTTCGGCTCTCTGCGGTGCACTCTTCCCTGTAAAGGAGGATGAAGAACAATGAGTATACTCCTTTACATTGCGGTTATGGCGGGCGTTACCTATCTTGTGAGGATGATTCCCTTCACCCTTTTCAGAAAGCAGATTAAATCCCGCTACATAAGAAGTGTTCTTTACTATCTCCCCTATGCCGTACTCAGTGCTATGACCATCCCCGCAATTTTTTATTCAACGGGCAATCTCACAACTGCCGCCGTCGGTACTGCCGTTGCGGTTATCCTTGCATATTTCAATAAGCCTCTGATTGTGGTAGCTTTAGCCGCCGCAGCCTCGGCATTTATTGCAGGACTTATAGTATAAAAAAGCTCCCCGATTTTTTCGGGGAGTACTTTTATGCCTTTTCAAATTCATCTGCAAGTCTTCTTGCACTTTCCTGAAGCTTCTTCACGCCCTCGAAGGCATTATCCTTGTTGTACTTTTTCATATACTCACTTGCCTCAAGAGTAAACCAACCCTTGTAGTCAATATCCTTGAGTGCCTTTACGATAGGTACGAAATCAATATTCATCGAGAAGGGTATCTGATGATTGTCGTGAATGCAGTCGTTATCGTGAATATGCAGAGCCTGAAGGCTGTCTCCAAGCGTATGAATCATATGCACCGCACCGTTTCCCGAGCCCTCCATTTCAGCGTGACCCAGATCGAGACAAGCTACGAGAAAATCGTCATTCACAGCATCGATGTGCTTTTTGAAATCCTCACCCGTTGAGCAAGCGGCAAAGGATGATCTGTTTTTGATTATATCCCAATTCCACATATTTTCCGTTGCGATTTTCACTCCGCACTCCTTTGCGAAGGGCAGCAGCTCAAAATAAAGCTCTGCATTTTCCTCAGCGCTCTTGTTATTGTCGGGATGAACGATACAGATTTCGCCCCCCGCCTCAGCAGTACATTCAATGGCAAGCTTCAGTACACTGCGCACTGCAGGCATACGTACGGGAAAGGGCGCATGGGACTGATTACACACGATTCCGTTATCAAGACCGATTTGCTTAAGTCTTCGTGCGAGGCTGAGATACCTTGCAGAATTGAGCTTTTTCATACCCGGTACGGGAAAAATGAGTGCCTTATGCATGCTGAACATGGAAAAATCCCAACCGTCAAAGCCCGCCTTACCGCAAAGCTCAACCGCCTTTTCCATACCTACCTTTTTGGCTATTGACTCCGTTTCCGTTGAAATTTTCATTCTGACTTCTCCTTTTGGTTTTTTCTGAACCTCAATATCGCAATAACTGCAGACCCAATGATAAGTATTGAGCCGAGAGCCGCTCCGTAGGCCTGAGAAATTAAATTATACACAAGCCAGAAGGGCGCACCGATAATACCGAATTTGCGTATATTCTGCTCCTTCTCGCACCATAATCCGCCGGTCTGGAAAATTGCACCCACAACAGGGATAAGCTCAATATAATCCTTACGCAGTACCGCTATAACTATACCCACTGCCGCTATAAGGGCAAGGGTTGCAAAAGCAATCAGCTTTGTATGCTTTCTGAAATTGACCGAATGCTTTCTTCCCGCAAGAAATGAGCCTACGGCAGAAAGCAAATCCATAAATGCACCCGAAAAGGCACCGAGCAACACATACTGCACCACATAGAGAGTGTTTGAAATGCAGGTCGCCAATACAATCTGCTTTCTTTTTTTCAGCTGATAGCTCAGAAGAAACAGAGCCACTGCGGCAAGACCTATAATCTGCGAAATAATAAGCAATATGAGCCCCCCCCTTTTCAACTAACGCTTTAATTTTACATCATTATACGTTAAAAGTAAATAGAAACCCCGCCAAACGACGGAGTTTCTTACTGTTGTTATATAAATTAATACTTAGGCAGAGACTGTCTTTCAAAAATCTCCTTAAGCTTACCTACAGATTCGCTGGGATTTTTGAAATCAAGCTTGATTTCTTTTCTCGCCTCGATAACATATATTGCCGCACTGTTACCCGCTGCTGAATTGCTGTTGAATGCACAGTAATCAAGCATTCTCTCAGTGAGCACGAAAGCCGCAAGACAGATACTTTCAACGGCATCTCCGCCTGAATTTGCAAAGAGGAATGCCTCTGAAACAAGCTCTACAGTTTTCTTATCGAGAACATTTTCCTCAGTGGTTCTGAGAAGTAATTCATATGTATCGGAAAAAGCCGATTCAAAATTTTCAATCTTGAACTTCTGGCTGTTTTTAACTCCGTTGCTGAGTTCTCTCCAGTCCTGAATCAGTTTTTCAACTGAAATAATCTTTTCTTCCATAATTATCTACCTCCGTGAGTTATAATACCATATTATTACAGTAAGTTCAATAGAAACTATTCAACAATGATTTTGTTTATAGCACAGTTAATTACAACTTCATTTAAAGAATCTGTTTCAACTTTGATTGAAAGATTCATATAAAAGTCACGCTCTTCAAAATCCAAATGAGAATATGATATGCTGAAATCACTTTCGAACATATTAATATCTTCCGGCAAACAGGGCTCAAGCTCCTCTTTACTCATTCCGAATGAAATATCGCCGGGAAGTATAAGATTTATTTTATCAGCAGCATCCAATCTGATCTCTGTTATCATACAGTTCTGCAAGGTCGTTTTGTACATTGACGGGTTTTCAACAACCGCATAAAGGGTACTCTCCCCCTTTTTCAATGTGATATCCGTTGTACCTCCGGACATTACCGCCTTTTCTCCGGCGGCAACAGTCCATCCGTTGCCGAGAAGCTTTCTGACAGGTACGGGAAGCTGATATAAGGCTCCTTCCATAGATACCACTCCGGAATAAAGATTGTCGCCAAGCTCCGTAGGTTCAATATAACTGTCAAGATAAGAGGGAGCCTCCTGCTTTGGGGCAAAGCTTTCCTTTGAGGGAATACAGTTATAAATACTTAGTGAATTATAGCCTGTATCTCCTTCATTATAACAAAAAGCCTTAACCTTTGAAGTCTCACTCGGATACCAATAAAGCGTAGAAGTATCATCATAATCATTGCGTTCATCCGGAACTCCGAAGGCTTCAATCAGTTCATCAACGGTGGCGTCTGCCGTAAGTCCACCTGAAATACAAAAGTCAACACCGTAATTCTTATTAACCGACACCTCAACTACCTGGCAGTCCTTTATCATCTTTGCATTTTCACCGTCATTATAAACGGTAACATCAATTTTTTTACCGCCTTTTGTAAGCATCATATACTCTTTTTGCTGACCGCCTATATATTCAGTTGTAACATCTACGCCCGAAAAAGCAACAAACCAGCCGTTTGCCTTAAGAGTAGCAAGGCTTACGGGAACTCTGTATACAACGCCGTCAAGACGGAAGGTGTTATCCTCAAGAGAATCGGAAAGCTCCACCTTTTCAGCTACAGTACTTTCCACCGTATCAGACGGAAGTGTTTCTCCGCTCTGATCATCGTTACCCTTATCGCCCGATGAGAAAACGACAGCAAGTACTGCCAATAACACAATCGCGGCAGCGAGTACTGCGAAAAGAGCCTTATTGCCTGACTTTTTCTTTTCAGGCTTAGTCTGCGTAACAGTCTTCACAGAAGGTGCTTCAACCTTCTCGTCATCACCGCGGCACATATCAAATATGCTTGCCGCCATAAAGTTTTCAACGAAGCCGTCAATACTCACCTGACGGTTTACGTAAAGCCTCTGAAAGCGTGCAGTCTGCATATCGGTACCCGAAGGAAGTGTTACCTCCTCTTCAAGGTAAGCGAGAAGAGCCTGCTTGTTGTGGCTTTTTGCGTATGCCACCTCATCAAGGCAGTTTTCGGATTTTACACTGTTTTTGGAAGTGAAGAAAAGAAATCCGCTGCAGCCGCTCAGATGCTCAGCAATATTGTTTGACCATTCCGTACCCGCTTCGATGCCCTGATCAAACCAGATGCGGTACCCGGCCTTCTGAAGCGCCTCAAGAAGAGGAAACACCTTCTCAGAATCAGCGTGGGCATAGCTTACAAAAATATAGGGTTTATCGCCTTTATAGGCAGAAAGTCCGTTGAACTGCATAATTTCACCTCTCAGGTAATTTATACTCTTCATTATATCACAATATTTTTCCTTCTGCAACATTATCCGCAGATAAAAAGAGACTGTCACATTAAGTATGACAGTCTCTGCAGGCTGGTGAGAAATTTGCAAGATGGCCTTTTATTCACCCCGAAGGCGTTAAGCAGAATAACACTGAGCCAAATATGATTTTTGATTGTATATTTTCACCGTGGCGGCATCAAATTCACTTGGAAGGCGCTAGCCTTCCTTCGCTCTTTTCTTTGCCACAATAAAAATCTCCTAATCAAAAAATGCCAAAAGGCTGAAGTTTGCGTACAGTACAATATTTATTCGTCGAAGCAATACTTGCGTATTGCGAGATGAAAAATGAAGCAATGTGCGTGAAATTCAGCCTTTTGGTCATATTTTGCCCGGTGTTATTCTGCTTCTGTACTCCGAGAGGGTGAAAAAAGGTCAAAACGATGCAAAAATCGTCGGGATTCGATGTCCCGACGATTTTTTTATAACATTTTGTGCAAATATTTTCAAGAACATATTTACAGGATTTTTCAGCATCGTTGCTCTTGCGACTTTATCGACAGCCTCTGCAATGCGGTTTATGTAGCTTATCTCTTCTTTGTAAGCTCCTCGTCAATCGCCTTGATACGAGCTTCGTACGGTCTGCAGCCACTGAGAACTGCCTTTTTCTTTCTTTGAACCTCTGCATTAAGGTTGCTTATCTTACCGTCTACACCGTTAATCTCAAGCTGAATGCCGTTTTTAACGTTTTCAACTTCCATAATCTTATTTGCATAAGCGGCTTTTGCACCGTCGACTCTTGCCTGAGCCTCCTTACGGAGTGAAAACTTGAAGAAGCCTATCTGAGCGAGCTCAACCTCACAGTTCTTTACTGCTGCAGCGTAAGCTCTGAGTTCCTCAGCACCGAACATATTTCTTCTGTCTATAAGAACATTCTTTTCCTGCTCAAGCTTGGCAATATCCTCGTTGGCATTGATAGCGTTGGCCTGATTCTTGATTTCCTTTATCTTATCCTGATTTTCCTTCTTTTCAGCAATAAGCTCGTTGTATTTATCAGCATGCTCCTTCCAGTAAAGGTCTATGCGTGCCTGACTTCTGTCGTGGAAAATATCACCGAGCACCTGAATGGTCTCCATTGTACGGTAAAGATTGTTACCTGACTGCTGGTCTGCACCCTGACAGAAGCCGTTGTTTCTGTTTTTGAGAGTAGCAATTGAAGCGAGCTTTACAGTGTACTTACCGCCTGCATCAAGTGATTTTACTATATCCTGTACGATATGGAAGGCGGTATCGGTACCGTTTGCGGATTGCTGAGGAGCGCCCTGACAGAGATTATTGTTTCTGTTCATTGCGGATATGTAGGATGCAACTGAAGTACTCTTTGAAGGGGCAACAAGCTTTACAAGGATTTCAAGAAGCTCAACGATACGGTATGAGCCGTTGGCTGTCTGTTGGGGAGCGCCCTGACAGTAGCTGTTATTTCTGTTCATAAGGTTGAGAATAGCCTTAACCTCTGAAGCGTACTTCTTGTCTGCATCGAGAAGGTCGATAAGATGCTCAAGAAGCTCTGCAATACGGTATGAGCCGTTAGCGCACTGCTGAGGTGCACCCTGACACATATTATCATTTCTCTCAAGCAGAGTGGTAAGGCTTGCTACAACGCTCTTTTTGGTACCCTTCTCATCGAGCTCAGCTACGATTAACTTAAGAGCCTCAAAGATACGGTAAAAGCCGTTTGTCATCTGCTGAGAAGCACCCTGACAGAAGTTGTCGTTTTTGTTCATAAGACTGATAATGTCTGCGAATTGTTTTTTAATCATAAAACGTCCTCCTTGGTTTTCTTCCGTTTTATTGTAGCATAGGGAAAAATAAAATGCAATTGTTTTCGGAAGGAAAAAAGAAAACCCCCACCGTAAGGCAGGGATAAATACCGAAGTGGATTTTTCATCAGCGGTAGCAGTAACCGTCAGGCAGTACGAGAAAAGCAACGACGGAATTCACCGCACCTTACCACGAGAATATAACCTCGGGAGAAGCGAAAATTTCCTCGAGCTTGTTAATAAAAGGCGTAAGCTCGTAGAAGCCGCCGATTTTATGGTCAAAATTAAGACCCAAAGGCAGAATCTTTTTTGTGCCGAGACGTACTACACCCTTTTCATCCTCATAAGCGTACTTTTCGTCTCTTATTCTACCAACGGTGAAAAGGAAAACCTGAGGGTACAGCATAGGAGCTCCCGTAACTCTGATGTGGGGATTATCACAAATAGCACCCCAGTTAGTGAAGCAGACTGAGCCTTCCCTGAATTCCTCCATTTTAACACTGCTTTCAGGCTGCAAGGGCTTTTTGCCTGTAAGCTTGAGGAAGTCAGACTTGAGGGTCTGTGAGAGATGCAGTACCTTGCCCTTGCCGAAGGAGCCGCAGATAGCCTGAGCAAGAGGAGAAACAATCTTACCACGGGACAAATCGCCTATAATTCTCTGTCTCGAAACCTCAAACATAACCTCGTCAACCTCTGCTCTTTCGAGTCTTTCACGGGCATCCTCGGCAAGCTCACCGATTTCCTTAAGGCTCTTCTCTTCAAGGTTATCAAGCTTCATCTGAAATGTAGTACCGTCCTTCTGACAGATAGCCATTGAAACATCAATATGCTTTTTCACAATAAGTCTGCCCGCAGTCGCAGTATGACTGTAGGGGTAATGTGCATTGAGCCTCGGAGCCGCCTTGAGTCCCTCGACCATAACTCTGAGCATAAGAGTATTAACCGTAAGTCTGTATCCGCACTCTTTTTTCATTTTCTCGTACGCTTTGACAAACTCCGTTACATCAGCATCGTATATGCAGGAAACCGTAGGCGAGTTTCTCTGTCCGTTGACGAAAACATTACTGAGCATCTTGTCACCAAGGGTCATATATTCTGTTCTGTCATCCGTACCCTCGGTAATCCTCGCCGCTTTCATATATTCCTTGAAATTCATAATATCATACCTTTTCGTTACATTTCGTACTATTCTACACCATATGGCAGGATTTGTCAAAGAGAAAATCCCCACGGTGAGTGGGGATTGGTTTAACCTTCTAACAAAGCCAGTGCTTTTTTATATTTTTCAACTCTCTGCATCACTTTTTCATCCACAACATCCAAGCGTGTTGTATCTGAATTGTGCTTCAGGTCTGCGATTTTCACAGCCTTTGCAACAGGATTATTTTTTATCAGCGCAACATAATCCATATACGGAACTTCATCGTCATGCGTCAGCAGAGACAAGGCGTCTGTCACTTCCCTTGAGAAGCCCATATCGGTCAAATCTGCAATTGTATAATCCGTATCTTCAACAACATCGTGTAAAAGCGCAACAACGGTTGTTACCTCATCCTGCATCTGTTCAGCAAGATGAAAGGGGTGAAACACATAGGGCATTCCGCTTTTATCTACTTGTTCCTTGTGTGCTTCAAAGCAGAGCCTCAGGGCTTTCTTGGTTTCTGATGTGTATATCATATTATCACCTCAGTACAATAATATCACAAAATAAAAAATTTGCAAGAAAATCCCCACTGATTTCTCGGTGAGGATCAACATTATCAAAATGATAATTACTTGTTAGCAATAGCTACCTGTCCTGCTATCTGCAAAAGAGGGAGATTAAATAATATCAACACCATTTAAATTACGCTATGATAATTGCTCAAGCATACCAATTTTATCCCCAACTAACCATTCTATATCGTAAGAATCAATTAAATTTAAGAATGCTATTGCAACCTCATTAGTAATATTCATCTTTTGAGAAAACTGCTCAATTGAAGTAATTTGTGAACTAAATTCGAAGGATTCCCATGTACCTACGAACAGACCGCAAGCAATACCATCCTCAATAAACTTTCTGATATTACCTAATTTAATATCAACACTGAGAACATCTCCATCTGAACTGCGCGTAGTACTAAAATATGCACACAATTTATCGGTCATTGCATATTCGTATATGGCGTTCATTTTTTCTTCTGGAGTATTTTTGTTATTATATACACTTTCTGGTACAAGTCCGTGCACACATGTAATCACGGTAGGTGTTCCTAATTTTCCTGTAGCAAAAGCATCAGCTAAAGAAAAATACATTTCTTTAATCAAATAATCATACGTGGAATTTTCTTTCGTGACATTAATATATTCTTCAAAAGCACCTGTATATTGCGAATTTTCACTTTGTGTTATTTCAGTTGTGCTTTGCGAGTTTTCACTTTGTGTTATTTCAGTTGTGCTTTGCGAATTTTCACTCTGTGTTATTTCAGTTGTGATTTGCAAATTTTCATTGTTTCCATCTGCGTTTACATTATTGTTTTTTTGACTACAAGCAGTGAAAGAAATGATAACAAATACCATAACCATTAATAAAGAAATTGTTTTTTTCATTCATACACACTCCTTTGATTTTTATTCTATCATAATAATATAAAAAGTTCAATCTGTTTTGTATGTTTTATTAATCTGTATAAAATTTACATCAGTACAAAATTAGCACTAAACATAACAAACCATACTAGTAGAAAATCCCCACCGATTGCTCGATGGGGATTAACATTATCAAAATGATAATTATTTGTTAGCAATAGCTGCCTGAGCTGCTGCAAGTCTTGCGATGGGTACACGGAAGGGTGAGCATGATACATAGTCGAGGCCGATCTTGTGGCAGAACTCAACTGATGTGGGATCACCGCCGTGCTCGCCGCAGATACCGCAGTGGAGAGCGGGGTTAACGGGCTTACCAAGCTTAAGAGTCATATCCATAAGCTTACCTACGCCGTTCTGGTCAAGCTTTGCGAAGGGATCGTTTTCGAAGATCTTTGCATCGTAGTATGCATCAAGGAACTTACCGGCGTCGTCACGGCTGAAGCCGAATGCCATCTGAGTAAGGTCGTTTGTGCCGAAGCAGAAGAAGTCAGCTTCCTTAGCGATTTCGTCAGCTGTAAGAGCTGCTCTGGGGATTTCGATCATTGTACCAACTTCGTACTTGAGGTCTGAGCCTGCTGCTGCGATTTCAGCGTCAGCTGTTGCAACAACGAAGTTCTTAACGTACTTGAGCTCCTTAACGTCGCCTGCAAGAGGAATCATGATTTCGGGAACGATGTTCCAGTCGGGATGAGCCTTCTTAACATTGATAGCTGCACGGATAACAGCAGCTGTCTGCATCTTTGCAATTTCAGGATATGTAACTGCAAGACGGCAACCACGGTGACCCATCATGGGGTTGAACTCGTGGAGTGAAGCAATGATGTTCTTGATCTGCTCAACTGTCTTACCCTGAGCTGCTGCAAGAGCTGCGATGTCAGCTTCTTCTGTGGGTACGAATTCGTGGAGAGGAGGATCGAGGAAACGGATGGTAACGGGGTTACCTTCAAGTGCTTCGTAGAGAGCTTCGAAGTCGCCCTGCTGCATGGGAAGGATCTTAGCAAGAGCTGCTTCTCTTTCTTCAACTGTATCTGAGCAGATCATTTCACGGAATGCTGCGATTCTGTCAGCCTCGAAGAACATGTGCTCTGTACGGCAAAGGCCGATACCTTCAGCACCAAGCTCAACAGCCTTCTTAGCGTCAGCGGGTGTATCTGCATTTGTTCTAACCTTGAGAGTTCTGAATTCGTCAGCCCAACCCATGATGATTCCGAAGTTACCTGAAATCTCAGCATCTACAGTAGCGATGATACCGTCGTAGATGTTACCTGTTGAACCGTCAATTGAAATCTCTGAACCTTCAACGAAGGTCTTGCCTGCAAGAACGAACTTCTTGTTTTCTTCGTCCATTGCGATTTCCTGGCAACCTGATACACAGCAAGTACCCATACCACGAGCAACAACAGCTGCGTGTGATGTCATACCGCCACGTACTGTGAGGATACCTTGAGCAGCCTTCATACCTGTGATATCTTCGGGTGAAGTTTCAAGACGAACAAGGATAACCTTTTCGCCCTTTTCAGCCCATACAACTGCATCTTCAGCTGTGAATACA
>JAFZFT010000072.1 GCA_017555765.1 Clostridia bacterium
AGCACTCTCTCCGACGGCTGTTACGGGATAGCCATCAACAAAAGAAGGAATGATAAGCTCACCGTCAACTACACCGCCGCCGACAATTGTTGCCTTGCCGTCCCAGACGGTATACGAATAAACTCCGTCAGTAAGTGTTTCATTTTTAGCACTGACGGTAAAGCACATTGCAACCAAAGCAAAAGCAATCAAGGCTGCAAGTGCGAATATTTTTGCGGATGTCTTTTTCATAATTTTACCCCCTTAAATAATAGGATATACATATTATACTACCCCCCCCGCGAAAAGTCAACCCCTGACACACCGGAGGAGCAAAAGCCTCTGTATGAGCCCTTACAGAGCTTATTCTGAAGCTTGAAAAAGGCAGTCGGACACTATGCCGACTGCCTGATTATTTTTACTGTACGAGTGCCGCAGTCGTTTCAATTACATCTGTAGGTGTGACATCTGTAGGTGTTACAACTGCACCCGCAGGAATGAAATCCTTCACGAGAGTCAGAATAATGATAACAGCAACAGAAACGATTATTGCAACGATAAACTTACTCTTATTCTTGTCGCTTCCCGGCTCCTTCTTTGAGAGGAGGAAGAGGGGTACGAAAATGAGAAGTGCTACGATTGAAGCGTAGAAGAACATACTTGTTGAGGGTACTGCCTTGGGCTCACCGTATTCAATGATTGTAAAGTTTGAAGAACGGATTGCAATGTCACCAAGCCAGGGACCTACTACCATGGGAATAAGAACAAAGAATATCATTCTGATACCCTGGAAGAGACCAACCTTATCCTCGGGGATATGGTCACGTACGGCGGCGTTGAGCTGAATCTGAAGAACAACGTAACCGATAAGTGTGGGTGCTATACCGATAAGAACAACAATAATGTTTGTTGATGTTGAAAGCACTGCAAGACCTGCAATGAGAAGTACGATTGTAACGATATACGCTGCAACCTTATCCTTGCCTGAAGCCTTGAGAAGAAGGATTACACCTGCAGCAAGACCTGCAACTGCAAGTACTGCTACGATGATTGTCTTTACATCAAACACTGCACCGGGAACGATAACGCTTCCAAGGTAAACGAAAAGGTACGGGAAGAAAACCTGAATAGCAATGTTATAGATACAGATAGCTGCAAGAACAAGATAAAGCTTTGAGTTTTCTTTTACTACTGAGGGTCTGAAGCCGTAGAAAAGGTCGCTCCAATAGTTGGAGTTTGTCTTTTCTCCCTTGATTTCGGGATCCTTGAGTGCAACAAGACCGAATACACCACTGAGAGAAACAATAAGACCGAGGCCGAGGAAGAATACCTGATATGAGATAACCTTACCCTGACAAAGGCTGCCGACGCCCATAACTGCAAGCATTGCAACAAGGCCGACAAAGAGAAGTACGGTTTCAACCTTAGGTCTTACAACGGGATTGGTAACGTCAGTTGTCCATGCGTTGAAGGCTGAGTCATTACTTGTTGAACCCATAAAGGTCATAACCATATCCATGATGATTACAGCCCAGATTGTGTAAAGAAGGATGTTTGCTTCGTCAGAAAGTCCGAAGAGAGAGGCTATGTTGCCCTTTGAAATGAAGCCGAAAGCGGCAGTGATAACACCCCAGATGATGTAACCGAAGGAGATGAACACCTTACGCTTTTTCATCTTTTCACTGAGAGTACCCATAATGAAGGTTGTCACAACTGCGGTGATAGCTGAAAGAGCAACCATTCGGCTGACTGCGGTCGAGGGAGCCATAATACCCCACTCTGCGAGTTTTGAGTTTGACACACCTTCGTAAATTGAATCGTAAAGGAAGGTATTGAAGTAAATATTCTCAAGATTCCATGCAATACCGCCCATAAAGCTGAACACGATAATATTCAGCCACGTTCTTTTGGTAAGTTTGTTTTCCATTTGAACTTCTCCTATCATTTTTATTAAAAAACTATTGCTCTACCTATTATAGCAGAGCAATATGAATTTTTAAATACTTTACAGATATTTTTCTAACTTTTTATTCCTGATAATTTTTACCAGCATAATTCCGAGGGTAAAAAGCACTCCGAGCTCACCGATTGCTACGCATCCGCCCTGAATAAAGAATGAGGAAAAGCGGAATGGTCCTTCAATGAAGAAGGCTTCTATCTCGGCTCCGACGATGATACCGTTGAAAACTGCGGGCATTGCAAGAGAAAGCAAGGGTAAACCCTTAAAGGTAACCTTTCTTAAAGCGTACATGCTCAGCGCTGCAAGAAAGCTTGCAAGTGTACCGAAAAGCATATCCATCGGCAAGGCGCCAAAGGAAACAATGTTCGCAAGAAGACATCCGACAGTGAGGCCGGGAATTGCCGCAGGAGTAAACAGTGAAAGTACGCAAAGCGCTTCAGATACTCTGAACTGGATAGCCATTGATGTACTGCCCGGGAAAATCGCATTCTGTGAGTAGGTCAATGCAACATAAAGTGCGGCAATAACAGCCGATGTTGCAAGACTTCGGTTCTTTTTTGAAATATTCATTTTAAGCTCCTTTAGTTTTGTTTTAGGTCAGGAAGGTTTCGAACTGACCGTTTTTTACACGTCGAGAATTATACTACATAAAAAACAAGAATTCAAGTGTTTATGCGTTTTTTACTGCTTCTGCAACTGATTCTGCATACTTGCGGCAAAATTCCTCATTGTCGCACTCAACCATAACTCTTATTACAGGCTCAGTGCCCGATTCACGAAGAAGAAGTCTGCCTCTGCCCTCAAGTGCCGCTTCGGCTTCTTTCTGCGCGGCAAGTACCTTTTCGCTGCTGAGAGCTTTCTTTTTATCCTTTACCCTTACATTTATAAGCATCTGCGGATATCTTTTAAAGGGTGCGCAAAGCTCGGAAAGGGTTTTATTTTCCGAAAGCATAACCTCCATCATCTTTATAGCAGTGAGAAGACCGTCACCGGTTGAAGCGTATCTTGAGAAAATGATGTGACCTGACTGCTCACCACCGATAATGCAGTTGTTTTTCACCATATACTCATTGACAAATCTGTCACCTACCGCTGTTTTTGCATAGTCGATGCCGAGTTCATCGAATGCCTTGAAAAGTCCGTAGTTTGACATAACAGTAGTAACAACTGTGTTGTTTTCAAGCTCTCCCCTTTTCTTAAGATATGAGCCGTAGATATAGAGTATAGCGTCACCGTCTACTACCTCACCATTTTCGTCAACACAAAGACATCTGTCAGCATCTCCGTCAAATGCAAAGCCCACATCAAGCTTACTTGCAGTAACAAGATTTTGCAATTTTTCGATATGAGTCGAGCCTGATTCCTTGTTTATGTTTATACCGTTAGGCTCTGCACCGATAAGGTATACTGTTGCACCGAGACTCCGGAATATCTGCGATGCAATTTTCCACGCACTTCCGTTTGCACAGTCGAGACCAATCTTTTTACCACGGAAGGAATATATACTAAGGTCGAGAAGGTATTCAATATAGCGGCTTCTGCCTATCTCGTAGTCAACTGCCTTACCTATTTCCGCCCCCGTCGCACAGGGTACTTCTTCAATCTCGCCGTCGATATACTTCTCGATGAGGTCAGTTACCTCATCTTCCATTTTTTCGCCCTTTGAGTTTATAATCTTGATTCCGTTATCATAAAAAGGATTGTGACTTGCTGAAATCATTATACCGCAATCAAAATCCTCTGTTTTTGTTACATAAGCAACACAAGGTGTGGTTGTAACGTGAAGAAGATATGCGGCCGCACCCGTTGAGGCTATTGCACCTGCAAGCGCATACTCGAACATATAGCCTGAAAGTCTTGTATCCTTACCGATTACTATCTTTGCCTTACGGCACTTATTTCCCTCTCTGCACCTTTCGTTGAAGTACCAGCCTAAAAATTTACCTATTTTATATGCGTGCTCAACGGTAAGTGTAACATTTGCTTCACCTCTGAAGCCGTCCGTACCGAAATATTTACCCATAAATTACTCCTTATAAACAATTTTTTCTGCCGACTTATAAATACTGTCGGCGGGAATTTCTCCTCTGACCGAGGAGAGAGGGTATATGTTGGTATTTCTGCCTATTACAGTACCCGGATTGAGGACACTGTTACAGCCTACCTCCACATAATCACCTAATACCGCTCCGAACTTTTTAAGCCCTGTTTCGTACCTTTCGTCTTCTGACCTGAGTACGACAAGAGTCTTGTCACTTTTTACATTTGAAGTTACAGAGCCTGCACCCATATGGGATTTGTAGCCTAAAATACTGTCCCCCACATAGTTGTAATGAGGCACCTGAACATTGTCGAAAAGTATTGCATTTTTTATTTCCGTTGAATTGCCGACTACACAGTTTTTGCCTATAAGCGCTGAGCCTCTTATAAAAGCACAGTGACGTACCTCGGTGTTTTCGCCGATAATACACGGTGCACCTATATAAGCAGTGGGAGCTACAACAGCACTTTTGTGTATCCACACATTTTCTGCGGGAGATGTGTATTCGTCTTCGGGTAAGCTTTTTCCGATTTCAAGTATAAAGCCCTTTATTGAAGAAAGCGCCTGCCAAGGATAAGTGAAGGATGACAGAAGCTCACCCGCAAGAGATTTGTCAAGAGAAAGCAGTTCTTTTGTTTTAAGCATAGCTGAACCTCTCATAAAGTAATTATATAGAATATTACTCCGGATAAAAGAGATTTATTCGGAGTAATTTTATCTTTATCTGCTGTCTGATTTTCAGGGATACAGTTCAAGGATGTATGGTGTGTATAGTTTTTCGGATAGTTTTGTTATTTCTTATTTTTTTCAGAAAAGTTTTTATGAAACTATACATACTATTCACGCTATATTGGTTAAGCGAAAAAAGGGTACATCCTGCTATGCACAACTATACACGGGAGAGAAATACTGATGCTGTTGTGCTGACTATGCTGTATTTTTTTAATAATGTTTTTATATTTATTTTTTACAGAAAAGTTTTCGTAAAAATATAGCATATACAGCATAAGCCTATTTGTTGACATAAAAAAACAGCATCGAATACAGCATCTATATAGCACAATATGTCACGCTGTGTGTCAGAGTACAGCGAAATCAACCAGTTTTGGTTTAACAGATTTAATCAGGCAGGAGCTGAGGCAGTATATAATCCGGCTAATTTCTCATACTAACCGGTGATGGAACTGGATAGTGTGAGGAGGAATGTTTATGAGTGATACACAGAATCAGGAGCCGGAGGTTTTACTGGAGGATTACGGTACGACTAATTTGCCGGTGTCGGAAACGGCTCCGGTTCACTGTCTGACGATTATCGGGCAGATTGAGGGGCATATGCTGCTTCCGCAGAATAATAAAACAACTAAGTATGAACATATTATTCCGCAGCTTGTGGCTCTGGAGCAGGATGCGGATGTAAAGGGTGTGCTGATTGTGCTGAATACGGCCGGGGGCGATGTGGAGTCGGGGCTGGCTATTGCGGAGGCAATCCGGGGGTTAAGCAAGCCGAAGGTGAGTATTGTAATGGGTGGGGGCCATAGTATTGGTGTGCCTATTGCGGTGGCCAGTGATTATTCGTTTATTGCGCCCAGCGCCAGCATGACGATTCATCCTGTACGGCTTACCGGTATGGTGATTGGGGTTCCGGCTACGATGGAATATATTGAGCGTATGCAGGATCGTGTGGTGGCGTTTGTAACAGAAAATTCCCGAATTGATGAGGAAACATTCCGCAGTCTGATGCTGACGGTTGGGGAGTTATCGCAGGATATCGGTTCTGTGGTTGTAGGGAGGAAGGCAGTGGAGTGCGGGCTGATTGATGCGGTTGGCAGTATTCGTGAGGCTATGCAGAAACTGAATGAGATGATTGAGGAGCGGGAGGCGGATACGAATGGCTGACTGCTACTACACAACAATGACGCCGCAGTTTGAACAGGCTGACAGCTCGCTGGAAAAGCCGGTGGAGATTCGGATGGTGAGTTATAAAGGGGTATCGGTGTATGTAAAGCCGTATGATGCCGGTCATTATCAGATTACAGGGTTATGCACTACAAATCCGGTGTATTATCTGAAGAAGGAGTTTCGGCCGGGGGCATTGATTCCGATATTATCTGGCAATGTGTGAAAATGTAGG
>JAFZFT010000007.1 GCA_017555765.1 Clostridia bacterium
ATACCCTCATCTTTGAGTGTGCTGATGAGTCTTCCTACCTGGTCATCAACCTTAGCACACATAGCAAGATATGTACGCCTTATCTCACGAAGCCTTTCCTCGCTCCATTCGGATATACCTAAGGCTTCCATAAGACCTTTTTCCATCAATGGTTTTCCGTCTTCGGCTTCAATGTTAGGTATACGCTGTTGAAGTTTGGTTTCGTCTATTAAGTCATAATATTTTTTCTCAATCTGATATGGCGGATGAGGAAAATTAAGACCAACAAACATAAAGAAAGGCTTTTTCTTCGGTCTTTTCTTTATCTGCCTTATAGCGGAATCAATGCAAAGATCATCGATGTTTTTTATCTCTCTGCCTTTTTTATGTTCGGGGATAATACCGTCAAAAAAGGAGAAGAAGGTGTCACTCCCCTTTTCGCCTCTGCCGGATTTCACAACAGTGGCAGGAGTTTTCACGTGGGAGAACATAAGGTATTTATCAATAAGGTCTCTATGGTATTTTCTCAGCTGACCTGCCATTAAATCTCCACGGGTGGAAGATACAGTATAATAGCCTGCCTCCTTCATATCTGAAAAGAGATTGCCCTCATCCTCGTGAAGAAGATATGACATCGTTCTGTGCCCCTTTGTGTGAGGATAAAGACCTGTCATAAATGAGCAACGGCTCGGTACGCATACCGGATTCTGACAAAAGGCATTTTTAAAGCTGACTCCGTCAAAGCCGAGGTCATCAAGGTTGGGTGTAAAAGAAGCTTCATTGCCGAGATGATGAAGAGCATCAGCTCTCATCTGATCAGGATTTATGATTAAAATGTTGGGTCTTTGATTCATAGTAACACCACCTTGAATTACAATTAGATTTCTTCTAAAGAATATCACAAAAATAAGAATAAGTAAAGGTCAATTAAATAGTCCAAAAAATTAAGACCCTCTATAGCGTAGCATATACGCTATGTTCGTAAAAATTTAGTGCTGCGAAAAGAGATTTAATTTTTACTATAATAATACCCCTGACAATCAATGTGACGGTCAGGGGTTAAAACAAATATTACTTTGTCATTGTTTTTCTGATTTCTTCATAAATAGTACGTACTCCGCACCATACGAGATAAGTAGCAACAATCAGCGAACCTGCAAAATCCAACCAATAGGACACAGCTGTTTCAGGTGCAATAAGAACAGATAATAAAGCAACGGTAACACAGCTGTCAACAAGAGTTTTTGCACGATAAAGTCTTGCTTGTACCATTAAAATAGCATTAGGCTCAGTCTTGTTAAGCAGAGTGTATTTTCTCCAGAAAAGTGAATTTGCAATCACGCCCATTACAGCAATAGCAAGACCGGGAATAACATTTCCCTTGTCCTCATTGTCACTCATAAGTGTGAGCAGTACCATAAGAGCTCCGCCAAGGCACATCATTGCTCCGACAAAAATATTAGAGCCCTTTTCTAATTTTTTCTTCTTGTTTTCGTCGCAGACATTGCCCTTTGTTGTGAGCTTGTAAATCACAAAGGACATAATAATTGCAAGAAGCTCTGCACTTCTTCTTACAAAGTCTGCAATCTGTGTTGAGCTTCGTCCGCTCAAAAGTCCGAGACCTACAACCAAAGGACCGGGTGAACTCATAACCACCGACATCAGTAAGGTTTTTGTACCAGATTTTTTCTCTGACATCACATCAACCTCCAAATACCATCACAAGAGGTATAATAACAGCCATTGCCGATAAGGGACAGAAAACTGTATCAAGTCCGCCTTTGCAGCAAAGCTCAACAAGCATACTAACAAAGGCTGATACTGCAGATATAAGCAGAGTAGCAGGTATACTCAGACCGCCTCTTATAATCAGTACGATGAAAACAGCAACGGCAGAAGAAACAAACATCGCAAGAGAGCCTTCTACACTCTTATGATTATCTGCTAATTTCCAAGTAATCTTATGCCTGCCGAAACGCTTGCCTACAAGAGCAGCAAAGGCATCACCTACACCCCAGGCATATACACAGGCAAGAACGAGGTATCTGTCGCCAAAAGCACCCCAACATATGCTTATACTCAGTGCTATCATTCCCACAGCAAGTATCATACTGCTTTTAAACTCGCCCTTTTTACGCTCATTTACGAAGGAAGAGAATGCGGGTATGCGGTTTGCAAAATGCAAAAGCGGATAAAGAACAAGTATAAGGCTTGCCGCAAAGCCTGCCGAAACCCACCATTTATCAAAGCCAAAGGCAAAGGGAACGTAAGCTCCCAATGTAATAAAGTGTAAAATTTTGCGGAAAAGCTCATCTGGTACCTTGATAAGCTTTCTTGCTATGAGCATTATAGCAAGGGCAGGTATAACATATATACCGAGAGCCGCCGCACCATTTAATAAATCCTGCATTTTTATCATCCCTAATTTTTATTTAGAATGTAATTATATCACAATGTAAAATCATATTCAATCGTTAGCAAGAAAATGCATAGTTATATTGCACACAACACCCTCGTTTTAATAAAATAATAAATCTGTCCAAAAAATTAAGACTCACTATAGCGTAGCATAGCGGAGCTAAGTTGGTTGAAAAAATTTTTTCAGATTCAGACGCCGTGCTTATTTATAAAGTCAAGTAATTTTCAACTGTCACATTGGATCTGAAATGTGAGGTTTTATAAAGCGATACCATATATACTGCTAATCTGTTATATTTTATCGGACGGTTGTTTTTAATTGCATTCTGTCTCACTGTGCCTCTTGTAACATACCAACCTTCAAGCTTGGATTTGTTGAATGGTTTTGACTTACCTGTTCGTTTATCGATGTTACATCTGTTCCAGCGGGCCTCAATTTCTTTAATCGCTTGCTCCGCATATCCGGGCTCATTAAGAATTCTTTCAAGCTGAATATCATAATACTCCTGAGCAGATAAAGCTCTGAGTTTATGGAAATTCAGATCGTTGTTGATTTCTTTGTCGGTGAAAATATATTCATCAGGAGCCTTGTTTTCAAAGTACTTCTTTATTGCATCGACATCTTCAGGTCTGTTCAAACGCTGAAGCTGTTGTTTATTCCCCTTTCCGCTTTTTACCAGTACGCAAGGATAGCCCGACTCATCATATACGAGACAGTCTCCTGTCAATCTGGCGAGTTCATTTCTGCGTATGCCAACAATCTTTTGAAACTCTACAATTCTTTTGTACTCAGGATTATTGAAATCTTGATTGGTATGATTGAGTTTGTCGGCTCTCCCCCTGCTGAAATCACCTATATGACGGATAGGCTTATTGATTGCAGCCAAAGGTACATCATATGTACTGCATACCGAAGAAAGGTATGTGTGTATGGTTGAAGGCGTATATCCCTGCTCTTGAAGATAATCAGAATAATCCTGAACATGGTCTCTGCAGGATTCAAAATCTTTGCAATCATATTTTTCACGGCAGAATTTTATAAACCTCTTCGTATTGCGTATATAATTTTTGCGTGATAAATCATGAGGTGTTTTTTCATTCTGTACCTCG
>JAFZFT010000073.1 GCA_017555765.1 Clostridia bacterium
ATCTTAATACTTTCGAGTTCTGATGTATAAGTTATTTCTTTAACTGAATAAGCATCAACATTTTCACTCACTATGAATCTGATACGGTCGCAAAGGCCGCGTGAGTTGTAAATTGTTACGTAAACTTCGCCGGCCTGTAAAAATTCGACTGTGTCATCATCTATTATCTTACAAACAGACGGATTGCTCGTCATAAGTCTGCCGCCAACATCAGAAGAAGACTTGAAAATGCCAAGGTCGTAAGTACCCTTGCCTACATTCGTAACACTTTCAATATCAACAAAATCTGAAAGAATATAGCCCGTGTATGTCTCAGAGTTGTATTCAAATCTGACCTCGTACCATATAGGGTACATCAATATTCTTTCATAATAGTGTGAATCAACAAACAGTTTTTTTTGTATTTTAACGCTCATTCCCCTATTGAGAAGTATATTGGAACCGTTTTTACTCTGAAGGCGGGCATAAGTCGTTGAAGGTCCTGTTCTCACATTAACTCCGTTTGTGTTAACAGATCCGTATTGTATTTTTGAATCAACAGCTACTATACTGTCCGCATCATTGCTCTCGGGCATATTTTCAAAAATAGGAATAGAAAATATAAACTGATTGTCAATTATCCCACGATTTACATAAGAAATATATGACGTATACCCTTGAGAGAAAGCACCGGTAAGATTGGACATATATTGATGGGTATTAACCTTGTGATACGAGTCAGGGTTAACATTAAAACGCTGAAGATAGCCGGTGAACTGTCCCACAGCGATATATGAAGAGGCAAGATACTCAGCTCCACCCATTATGGACTTTTCAGGTGTAGTCCACGGACGTGAGTAAGTTTTTTGCTTACCGTCAGCTCCGCCGTTGGCCCAAGCAAGTCCTCTTGTAATAGCGTTTACACCGTCTGTTGCACCTATATTGTAAAAATTATATATTCCAGGATAAGTAGCATGGTTACCCCACACGCTATAACTACCATCTGAACCAACCTCATTGAGAATCTTTGAAGCTAAATAACAAGGATTAATATCATAAGTATAACCTGCTTTATATATCACTTCGGCATAAGTTGTCTCGGTTTTGATGGTCTTACCCTGAGCATCAAGATAAGAAATTTTAGAATTATGCATAAACGAGCCTTTAAGTATAGACTCTATCGCTTCAACAGTGAACATCTCATTAAAGCTGAGTATTTCAAACTGAAAAATTCCATCCTCATTAAGAAAGTTTCTGGGATCGAGAAAATACTCAACAGCGAGCTCACTTGCCTGAACAAAACCTCCGTCTTTATATACAAAGTTGCCTGTTGCAGGATTGTAGTCATCTTTATCGTGGCTTTTCAAAATATCAGCTGTTATCGAATTCTGTACGAGAGCTTCATCTCCGTACTGAGCGTCAACAGTCTCGTACCAATCAAGCCCGGTTTCAAAAGGAACAAACACCCATTGGGGATGTTTATTATGCAATTCTTCAATATACGGTCTGTAACTTTCAGGGAATCTCTTTATAACAGTATTGAAATCATAATCGGCACTGTCATTCTTACCCGCTACAGTGTTCAAAGAAAAAAGTAAGGCAAAAGCAATAACTGCGATAAGATATTTTCCGATTGTTCTTATCCCCTGCCTGCTTTTTTTCATTTTTTCACATCCTTAATTATATAAGATAATCATCCTAAAAAAGAGCACGAGCTGAGACAGTCAAGTATATCTCTTTCTTTTTCGGATTCTTCAGCTTTTGTTTTAGAAGTTACAGTGTCTTCCTTTGAAAAGCAGAAGTTCATTGATGATTTGAGAATCTCCGAAACCTTATCATCAGACTCAGGTTGTTTTTTTACAGACGCAGGCGATTCTTCAAATATTTCTTTTGCAGTTTCTTCGATATAAGCACTGACATCTTCAAAAATCTCAGGCTTTGCCGGGCTGTGTTCCGCAGAACGCCCCTTTGTCGATATTTTAAACATAAAATCGGAAAGATTTCTGCAAAGCTCATCAGCGACAATTTTAAGCTGTGATGTTGCTTCGTTTATACCACTGAGAGGATCTGTGCTGTTTTCTGCCATCACAGGCACCTCCACTATAACCTCTCTTATCTGCTCCTTCTGGTCCTCACAAGCCAATTCAAGTTCTCTTACTTTGGTGTTGAGTTTATCAATAGTAGACTCTACTGCTACCTTGTAATCAAAAAAGTCATTTCTCATTTTTTCGATATATGATATTACATCCCGCTTGTTAAAACCGCCCACCTTAGCCTTACGAAAACTTATATAATTTCCTTCCATTGTCTTCACAACCTTTATCACACAATATTTCATTGTAATTTTAACATAAAACAAGATATAATTGCAACTGTATTGCAAAAAATATTCTTATTGGTATATAATGGACGAAGGAAAGGAAGTGATATCTTGTCGTATATACCTGAAGTTGCAGATTTTATAATTAAGAAGATAGAAGATAACGGATATGAAGCGTACCTTGTCGGCGGATCGGTACGCGATATGCTTATGGGCAAAATCCCCCACGACATCGACATTACGACAAACGCTCTTCCTGATGAAATAAAGCTTGTTTTTAAAGAGTTCAGTGTAATCGAAACAGGAATCAAGCACGGTACTGTAACCATCTTAAAGGATGGAATACCGATCGAAATTACAACCTATCGCACCGAAGAGGGATACAGTGACGGTAGACACCCCGATAAAGTTATTTATACTACAAATGTAACCGAGGATTTATCCAGACGTGATTTCACTGTAAACAGCATAGCATACAACCCAAAAAACGGATATGTCGATCCGTTTGACGGAAAGAAAGCAATCGAAGATAAAAAAATATGCTGTGTCGGAGATCCGAAAGTACGATTTGAAGAGGATGCGCTCAGAATTCTCCGTGCATTGAGATTTTCAAGCGTACTAGGATTTGATATAGAAACTGCTACATCGCAGGCGATACACGAATGCAGACACCTGCTCAAAAATGTTTCAGCTGAACGAATTTACTCCGAAATAAGCAAGCTACTGTGCGGGATAAATATAAGAAACACACTTACCGAGTATGCAGATGTTATTTCAGTATCGATACCTGAAATTGAACGAATAATTGACTTTGATCAAAAAAACTTCCACCATAAATATGACCTCCTTAGGCATACGGCAGAGGTTGTCGCTAACACTCCGCCGATTAAGCATATACGCTACGCTGCTCTTTTGCACGATATAGCAAAGCCGATTTGTCAGAGTTTTGATGAAAACTCAGTAGCACATTATTATAGGCATCCGTCAATCGGCGCAAATATAGCAAACGAAATAATGCTGAGGCTGAAAGCGGATAATCTTACACGGGAAAAAGTTGTAAAGCTTATCAAATGGCACGATAATCCCATAGAGGAAAGTGAGCAGATAATCAAAAGAAAGCTACGATCAGTGGGAGAAGAGCTTCTGTTTGAGCTTTACGAACTTCAGAGAGCTGATACACTAGGTCTGGCTGATGAATATCACAGCAGACTCTCCCACTTTGAAAAGCTCAAGAAGATAACTCGGGAGATTTTACAACAAGAGCAATGCTTCTCATTGAAAGATTTAAGCATCAACGGCAACGATGTATCCGAGCTAGGCTTAAAAGGAAAACAAATCGGCAATGCCTTAAATTTCGTACTTGAATCAGTAATAGACGGTACGGAAAACAACAGAGAAGTACTGATTAAGCTTATAAAAGAAAATGCAGACAGTTTTTGATACTGTCTGCATCTTTTTTATTCAACAATATAAACCTTTACACCGTGAGAGGGAATTTCTGTGACGATTTTATCCGCTTTTTCGATGTATTTATCATCCCATACATCGCTGAGAGAATATCCGGACTTAGCGGGAAGATTAAGATATCCGTAGTTGCTGAGTTTCTTAAGCTCAAGCTCAGCAGAAGCTGATTTTGACTTCTTGTTAAGAATACATATTGCAGCCTTTGAGCCTTCGAGAGGTTTAACAAGAATATCAACAAGACCCGCCTTGATACGTCTGCACTGTACACCGAGTGAATCCTGATTTATAGCAATCATCTTCTTATTGGTGAGAATCTGATATACCTTACTGTCTGTATCTACAGTACCATCGTCTTTGATAAACTTTCTAACATCGTTGCCGAGAATAAGAGGCGCATTCATCATACACCAAAGACTAAAATGACTCTTGTTTTCTTCGTGAGTAAGGTCTCCGTTACCAACCTCAAGCATATCGGGGTCATTCCACGCTCCGGGAGCGGAATATTTTGCAAGTCTTACAGTGAACTCATAAATCATCATTACTGACATCCAGTTAGCACGGATATCACCTGTTGTTCTCCAGAGATTACCAGCTTCCGCACCCCATTTCCAAGGTCTGTTGAAGCCCCATTCACAGATTGAATATATTATAGGCTTCTCTTCTGTACCATTCTTTTCAGCGTACAACTTTGTAGCGCGCATAAGTTCTCTACCCATAAGCTTATACTGTATAGCGGCACTGTCCATTTTTGAGCCTACGGGATTAAGAAGTTCAACAGTGTTAGCACCCTTTTCGAGGTGTACTATTGTCTGAAGCTTACCCTCAGGAGTCCAATTCTTTCTGCTTGCACAGTAAATGTGATATTCTTCGGTACCGTTAACCTTAGCCATAAGGAATTTTTCGTCGCGGGAATCCTTTCTTATATCAAGATGGAGAATATATTCCCCTGCTTCGGGCACCTCAACCTCAACAACGATGCTACCGCTGTTTGAGTCGAGTCCGTCGATATAGCACTTGTCATCTATTGCTTCATCCGGTACAATTCTTGCCATTTTCTTAAGTGTCATCTGCTTTGCATTGAAGCGCGCAAAAACAACACCATCGCTTTCTTTCGCAAAGGAAACGGCAATAATTCTCGGAGCAAGATTGGAAATCGCCTTATTATGGCAGAAATCGTATTTGAAATATTCAATGCCCCATGAAGCAAAGGTTTCAGCATCTATTCTTTCGTGAAGAAGGCTCGCAGGATAGTCCTCACAGGTGTGAGTACCATTTGAGGAGTATATACCAAGCTTTACACCGCGCTCGTTTACGAACTCGGCAAGAGCCTTTATGCCACTCGGAAAATGAATCTTATCACACTGGAGCTTACCTTCTGCATCTCTTGTTGAAGCCTGCCAGCAGTCATCAATGTTAACGTACTTATATCCTGCCTCTGCAAGTCCGCTTTTTGCCATTGCGTCGGCAATTTCTTTGATAAGCTCTTCACTGATTTTATGTCTGAAAAGATTCCAGCTTGACCAACCCATAGGAGGTGTGAGTGCAACACCGTTATTGTAGTTTCTTTCTGCGCACTGTGTAAGTTTTGTCTTGTTTACTGCCTTTTTAATGCTGCAGATAGGACAGTAGGTTTTATCACTGATTTTCTTTGCCATAATCGCTCCACCTGCAGCGGTAGCAGCTACGGCTGTAACAGCCGCGTTTTTAATAAGCTTATTCATATTTACTCTCCTTTATATAAATGCAAAATTTTTCATTACAAAAATAATAATAAACATGCTGAGCATCGAGAATATGCTTGTCCACACAACAAGCTGGCCTGCAAGTTGCTCATTACCACCTATTTCCCCCGTCATAACTGCACTTGAAACTGCAACCGGTGTTGAAAACAACGATATAAGTGCAGGAAATTCAACCGAGGTTACACTAATAATCGTCGTATACTCACTAAGAAGTACGGCAAAGCCTATACCGACCAAAGGCGCAAACACTAGCCTCATAAGTACTCCTGAGGTTATTTCCTTACGAAGTGCACCGATAGCCTTAAAATCAAATCTTGCACCGAGTACTACAAGAGCAACAGGAGAAGCTACCTTCGCAAGCTTTGAAATAGCATCGTACACAAAAGGCAAATTGTTTTCTATAGTAAACACGGGTACTCCGAACTCGTCAACGGGAATAATACCTCTGACCGCTACGGTGAGTACGCCGAGAAGCACACCAATAATAAGCGGATTTGTAAGAGTTGTTTTAACCGTATGCTTAAGACTGCTGTTTTTGTTTTCCGGGCTGTAATGGGATAAGATTACAACCGCAAGAGTGTTAAAGAGCGGAATAGAAACGGCAGAGAGAATACTTGCAAAAGCAACCGCCTCGGCACCTCCGAGACTTTCCGCAAGAGGTATGCCGATAATCGCATAATTGGAGCGAAACGAGCATTGAGTAAGTACGCCTATATTTTCCCTCTTCTTAAAGAAAAGCTTTGTTACGGCATAACCGCAAAGGCAAATAAGCAGAATCGCAACCACACAGTA
>JAFZFT010000074.1 GCA_017555765.1 Clostridia bacterium
GTCAAGTGGCCAATAGGTAGGATAAGGATGAGCCGTGAAGAAATCAACGGGTAGCTTCTTTTCCTCGCAGAATTTTATAAATGCCTTGAGATAGCCTAAATCCTCTCTGAAATCAGCACCGCTTGTTGACGGACCACCGATGCGGAATTCCTGGCACACGTATTTGACTGCATCAACTGATACCTCATAGAGCCTGAAATACTGCTCCTGTGTACCTCTCCAGAATGAGCCTAAATTTGGCTCGTTCCACACCTCAAAGTACCAGCTTTTTACTTCTTCAAGTCCGTATCTTTCAACTAAATGCTCTACTGTACCCTTTACAAGAAAATGCCATTTGTCATAATCTTTTGGCGGGCATCCGTTGGCCTTCCACCAAAATACAGTGTTCGGTACAGTTGCAAGCTCTGTAGGCACAAAGCCAAGCTCCAGCAAGGGCTTAAGTCCATTGTCAAGAAGAAAATCAAAGAGCTTATCTATGTAGCCAAACCATAACTGCGGCTTGCCGTCAACCTCTTTATAGACTGCCATATCATCGTGGAAAAGTCCGTGAAAGCGTACGTATCGGAAGCCGATGTCCTTTTGCATTTCGGTAAGCTGCTTCTGAAAATCAGCACGAAGTCCCTCGGCGGCTCTGCCGAAGGTTATGCATCTGAGATAGTATTTGTTGTTAATCATAATAATCACCCGTTAAGCTCTGTGGATTTTTATTCTTTTGTTTACTGTTCGAGGGGTACAGTCAAAATCTTTGATTTCAACCTCATCGGCATTTCTAATAAACAGACCGTAACAGGGCAAATCCCAATATCTGCTCATTTCGTGTGAACGGAAATATATGTGTGCAACCCTTGTTATTTCGGGATAGTCTGTCAATGAATGTTCAGGCACATTTTTCAGTACAGATAGAGCTTCTTTTGTATCTCTGTATTTTGTCTTAATGTTTTCAAGATATATGCTAGCGATACAGTTGTTGCCGTTTTCGTCTTTACATCCGTTTATCGCAGAAGGAAGCTCAACATTATTGGCTGTGATATTTTTCACCTTAACATTTTTTATACTGCCTATTTTGTTTTTGCCGTACTTCATTCTGTTACCTGCCCAGATAAGAAGCGGAGAGCTGACACCATCCATTTCAATATTGGAAACGAAAATATCAGAAACATTACTGCCGTCAGCAGTTTCTATAGCAACACCTGCATAACCGCCTGTTATTCCGTCGGGCATAAAGAAATAGCAATCTGTGATTTTTACTGCAGAAACATCCTTCTGAGTTTCCGTACCGATTTTAAAGCAGTTTGCAAAGCTTGAAATAATACAATCACTGATATCGACATTTTTAATAGGGTTTTTGACCGCTTTCAGAACAATTCCATCGTCAGCAGTAGCAATAAAGCAGTGACGAATTTTTATGTTTTCTCCGCCTGCGATATCGATGCCGTCGGTATTTGCTACGTGCATATGATTATCGATGATAAAATCAAAGATTTCGGTATTCTTGCAGTTTTCAAGATGAAAAGTCCAGCAGGCAGCATCCTTGAGAATGAGATTAAATACCTTCACATTACTGCAATTTCTGAAATGAATCACATTCGGACGATGAGACGGCTTACCTTTTCGTAGTCTTCTGCGACTTTCGATAACCCTTGTGTACAGATTGAAATATTTCAATGCATACAATGGCTCATCTTTGTCGGGTTCAAAGGTATAGCTTTCACCGTTGCCGTTGATTATACCACCGCCTGTGATTGCAATATTATCTGCGTTTTCTGCCACAATAACACCACTGCCGAGCTTTTTCTCTGTATGCTCATTTTCTTCACAGCTGACCGACACAAGCTCTGCACCTTTGGGGATAAAAAGCGTAACGTTGCTTTTAAGCTCAACGGTTGTGATTTTGTATCTGCCTTTCGGCACAGCGACTATACCGCCTGTTTCAGATGCAGTATCAATCTGCGACTGAATAAGCCTTGTGTTTTCCTCGGCTGAATTAATTTCTGAAAGCTCACAAACTAAAGCTCCCTGTGGTATTTCTTTGTCGGTTATGTATTCGTCATAGGGAATATTGATAATTCGGCAGCCGCTTTTGTCCGCCTTATATTTTGTATCGGTTTTACCGAGAGTTTCTGTTTTGAAATATGCTTTGTTAAAAATTGTTCCGCTGAATAACATCAGAATCACCTCATTCTGTTACATTATACACTAAAAGAATAAAAAACGCACGACATATTTTGAATAATAATGTCGTACATTTAATGCTTTATATATGTTATTATATACTTGAAGAATTATCTTTGAAAGGAGTACTCTCTATGTCCCTAAAAAGCTTCACGGCAAAATGGATTGCTCCTGAAAATTGCACTAACTTACCCGTGCTGAAAAAGACCTTCACTATAGATACTACCTTCAAAAAGGCAGAAATATTTATCAGCGGTCTCGGTCTGTTTGAGCTTCATATCAATGGTACAAAGGCTCACGACACCTACTTTGAGCCTGGCGAAAGTGTATATGAAAAGACGGTATTTTACAGCGTTTTTGATGTGA
>JAFZFT010000075.1 GCA_017555765.1 Clostridia bacterium
CTTTTCTTTATGCATTGTTTCTACTACTTTTTGTTTGAATTCACCTGTGTATTTTTTGTTTGGTATTCCTTTTGGCATAAAAAAATCACCCCTCCTGTTAAACATTATATCACAATGTCTAACATTTGGGGTGCATTTCAAAAAGGTACAGCAGTTATTTTATGTATAAGAAATCAGATATCGTTTATATCATAAGGTGTTCTCTGGTAAACGAAATAATTGAGCCAATTGGTAAACATAAGAGTACCGACATTTCGCCACTTCATCATAGGCTTCTTTGTAGGATCATCATCAGGGAAATAGTTATAAGGCACCTTAATATCAAGACCCTTATCAACATCACGGAAATATTCCTTTGCAAGGGTGTCCGCATCGTACTCCGAATGTCCCGTTGCATAGAAGTTTCTGCACTCAAGGTCAGAAACAAGGTGTATACCCGCCTGTTCCGAATAGGATATAATCTGCAGATCCTTACACAGAGCAACATCGTTGAATTCGATATCAGTATGTCTCGAATGAGGTACGAAATAAATATCGTCAAAGCCTCGCATCATAGGATGATAGAGATCGAGAGGTCTGTGAGGAAATACACCAAACATCTTTTCGGGAAGAGTATGCTTCTTTATGCCGTAGTGGTAATAAAGACCCGCCTGAGCACCCCAGCAGATGTGGAAGGTGGAATACACATTGGTTTTTGTCCACTCAAAAATGGTACAGAGCTCGGGCCAGTAGTCAACCTCTTCAAACTCCATAAGCTCAACGGGAGCACCTGTGATAATCATACCGTCATACTTCTTATGCTTGATTTCGTCAAAGGTATAATAGAACTTATTAAGATGGCTCTGTGAGGTGTTTTTCGACTGGTGGGTTGCCATCTGAAGAAGGTCAACATCAACCTGAAGCGGTGTGTTACTGAGAAGTCTGAGAAGCTGAGTTTCTGTCACAATTTTTGTGGGCATAAGATTGAGGATGAGAATCTTAAGCGGACGGATATCCTGACTTGCCGCTCTTGATTCGGTCATCACAAATATATTTTCCTGCTCAAGGCTTTCCTTAGCAGGTAATCTGTCATCTATTTTAATAGGCATTTTGCGTTCTCCTTTTGATTTATAAGGGCATTATAACCTAATTTTCCTTTTATTGCAAGTGGTTATTCTATAAAGGGAAGAAGAGCTTTTGTGATTACCTCATAGCCGTGTACGTTAGGATGAAGTCCGTCATAGGTATAAGCTTTACTGAAGCTTCCGCCCTCGTCACAAAGGTCATCGTAAAGGTCAATATAAACCGTATCAGTTACAGCACAAAGCTTCTTTATAAGCTCATTTATAGGCTTTAAATTTTTATTCTTTCTTTGTCTGTGGTCAATAACGGGATAAATTGACTGTACGGCAATCTTACACTCAGGGCAAGCCTTCTTTGTTCTTTCGATGATTGTTTTTATGTTATCGAGAATATATTCGTCGCTTGCGCCATGAGCGTGGTCATTTGTACCGATAAGATAAACTACCTTTTCCGGCTCAAGGCAGAGTACGTTTGATTCCAGCCTTTCGAGAAGCTTGTTTGTTGTGTCTCCGCTTATTCCTCTGTTATAAACCGCCTTACCACTCTTTTCGGTGTAAGTGTAAAAAAGCTCATAATTGTTGTAAAAATCGGTTATAGAGTCACCTGCGAGCACAATCTGACCCTTTCTGCAGTGATTCTTGTTAAGATGGGCATAATTGTCCGCCTTATTCTGCATTTCACAGTTATACTTACTTCTTTTTTCAAATCTTTTTAAGTTCATAGCACTCTTCCTCTCTTTACAAAAAGCAAGGTTGCATCAGCAACCTTGCCCTGTTGAATTTTCAGATATACTGTACGCATCAACGAGTGCATAATACTCGTCCATTGAAATTGCAAGCACTGAGCCGTGTCTGGGCTGAAGCTGATCTACAGAATAACGTGATCTCTGTACCTGACGGTAGTTGTGGAAATCTCTTGTCATCTGTGCAAAGAAGGTACCGTTACTGTACTCATCCATAATCATCATCCATGCGTTTGTACCTGTGATACGGTACATTGTGCTACCCTCAACACCGTACCAGTTAAGCGAGCAAATTGTGTACTCCTCGCTGAAGGGACCTGTGGGGCTGTCTGAAGTTACATAAGCAATTTTTTGTGTATTGTCTTCCTTGAAGAAGAGATAGTATAAATCTTCCTTCTCGTTATAGATCATATCGCCATCGATACACTGAATGCCGTTGACTACATATCCGTCATCTCTTGTGAAGGTCTCCCCTCTTCTGCCGTAAAGGTACTCGGGAGCGGTGAAGGTTTTGAAGTCCTCTGTGTAGAGATAGTAGTGCTGAGCCGCATCCTCATTTTCGGGTGTTGCGGGATCATCCCAAGTGGAAAGTGCGAGGTAAACCATATACTTACCTGCTTCTTCATCGTAAATAACCTGAGGAGCCCATGCTCTGTTACAGCCTTCCCAGCCCTCGAAATCACGGATATCAAGTACGAACTCATCTTCCCAGTTTACAAGGTCATAGGACTTCCAGAAGATGATAGCGTGGTTTGATGTCCAGCCGAGCATGGCATCCATATCTGTTGCAACTATGTAGTAGCAATCCTTACCGTTTTCGTCAACTGCCTTAAAGATGTAGGGATCACGCACGCAGCCTGTACCCATTGTCTGATTGATTACAGCCTCATTATTATTGAGAGGTTCGAAGTTGTATCCGTCAGTACTTACTGCAAGGTGGATTGTCTGCTGATCAGGTTCATTACCCACAAAATAGCAGAAAACATAAGCACCGTCAGTGCTGACAGCAGGGAATGCGTAATCGTTGAAAACGTAATTGAAAATACTTAATCCCAGCATTAAAAATGCCATAAAATATCTGGTAAGTTTAATCATAATAAAACTCCTTTTATTTAATATATAATAATTTTAACATATTTTTTTATTTTGTAAATAGAAAAAGGGAAATTCTTATTAAAACATAGATATAAAAACAGGCGGAACATAAGCTCCGCCCGAATTGAATCACTTTTTACCCTCTCCTACCCTAGCTGTTGCAATTGAAAAAGCAACGTACGAGACAAGCGGTAGCTGTCACTGTAAGGAAAAAGAAGAATATTAACGCACCCACTAAAACAGCTCCGAGTACACTTGCAGCCGCAAACTCGACTCCGAGAAGCACCACGGAAAGCAGTATTGTACCCAAGGCTCCTGCAAGCAGTGCATTGACTATACTGCACAGACTTTCACAGCAACCGTTCCTGAAAAGTGCCGCTGAAACAAGTGACACAGCAAGATAAACCACCGCTATGCCGAGAAGCACCCATAAAAATGCGGGTGTAACGTTAATTGCTTCGGTTATTGTCAGGAAAGCCGCAATTACGCCCAGGATAAGGCTGGCCGCTACTGCTATGACAGTGCAACCGGGGCTGCAACCTCTGCATGATGTTGACATAAAATCACCTCCCGCTTTCATAGTATGCGGAAGGTGAGGTTGGGTGAAAAACTGTCGCTTGGAGCTTGACCACCGAGAGGCGGTTTGTGTTATTGATTTTTATTACAGTTGACATCGGTACAACGAAAACAACTTACATAGAATTATTTATCCGAATAAATAATCTCTGTTCCACAGGATTCAAAACGAAAAGGTATGTACTGCAATTCGGGGAGCTTTTCTTTAAGGAAGCTCTGTTTTTCTTCAGGTACATAAAGCAGCATAAAACCTCCGCCACCGGCTCCGATGAGCTTTCCGCCCATTGCACCGTACTCCTTTGCCTTTTCGTACAAATCATCTATCTTTTCGTTGGTAATGCATTTGGAAAGAGAGCGTTTGAGAGACCATGTATAATCAAGAAGCTCACCAAAGGAATCGGTATTACCGCTTCTAAGTAAAGAGGCTCCTTCGTCTACAAGACGCTTCATTTCATCAAGCTGTGCTATTGTTGACGGAATGTTTTTTTGCTGTTCAGTAGCTATTTCACCCGAAAAATGAGTAAAGCCCGTAAATGCAAGTAAGAGATTTCTGTTAAGCTTCTCTTTATTTTCTACGCTGATATCAAGAGGCTCTATTCGGTATCCGCTACTATCAAAATGCATAACGTTGAAGCCGCCGAAGGCCGCCGCTAACTGATCCTGGACTCCTCCCGCTTCTTTAAGATATTCTCTCTCAAGATATATCGCCTCTTTTGCAAGCTGCATCTTATCAGGATACTTTCCGTTAAGGGCATAAAGACCTTGCAGAAGAGATACAGCAAAAGCTGAGCTCGAACCTATACCCGAGCATGCAGGCAAGTCAGCGTCGTACGCTATCTGTATTTTATCCGTTGAAACATAATTAAGAGCCGCACGTACAAGTGGATGCTCAACATCCTCAGCGTTATTGAATCGCTCAATTTTAGAATAAGTAAACTGATTTTTATGCTCAAAAAACGGAGGGAGATGACGCATTGAAACATAGCAATATTTATCTATCGTAGTAGATAAAACACTGCCGCCGTATGCAGAAAAATATTCTTGATAATCAGTTCCGCCACCAAAAAAGGATATTCTGAATGGCGCACGTGTTATCAGCATATCTCTTCCTCCCAATGTACTTTTTCTATGTTCAGCAAGTCCTTAAGCAATGTATTATCCATAGCTACATAGCTTGCTCTTACTTCCTTAAAAAAGGCTTTCCCCTCTTCTTCGGATATTCTTTTTATATTTTCAGCAGGCACCCCTGCTTTTTCAGCTATAATACGTCCGATTTCGTACTTACTCAGAGCCTCGTCTGCACAAACATTTATAATCTGCGGTGTTTCTTCAAGAAGAGACAGGGCGTACATATACTCTGCAGCCTGAGCGAAACTTACCACAGATCTTTCCATCCCTTCAATAAGCTCGATCTTCTCTCCCTTTATAAGAGCAGAGTAAATTCTGTCGTAAAAATGAGACTGCTCACCTAAAGAGGGTCCGAGCATAAAAGGAAACCGCAGTACGGTATAACCCTTGGATAAAACTATATTTTCCGCTTCGATTTTTTGTCTGCCGTATTCGTTAATAGGAGCAAGCTCATCCGCTTCTGAAAACTTTCCTGAAAGACCTTTCCCTTCACCGTACACACAGTCTGTAGATGCGAAAAACAGTTTTTTGATATTCGGAACAAGGGTAAGAAAATTATTAAGACCATATATGTTTGTCTGTCTTGCTTTTTCGGGATTTTCATAGACATAATCCACATTATGTTGTGCGGCAAGATAAAAAACTGTAAGCTCTTCACCTCTGCACAAATCAGCAAGTTTTATGACAGATTCAGCATCCGTAACATCACAATAAATACATCTTACAGACGAGAGAAATGTAAGCTTTTCAACACTTCGTGATGTTACAACCAACGGCTCATCTGTATTTTTCAATACCTCTTTTGCAAGGTAACTGCCCAGATATCCGCAACCAACTATAAGAATCATTTTTATTTTATCCGTCTTTCCGATATTTTTTTGATTTCTTCTTCGATTAATTTCAGAATTGATTCCGTTATAGGATTCTTTTCATAAACCAGAACGCAGAGCCATACAGTCCAAGGATAGAAAGCAACCAGATAGCTCACCTGCAAATCCTGATATGCCGCATAGTTGAGAAATACAGTACTGAAAAACAAAAACATTGCAACGAAATTAACAAGATTCAGTGTTACAAAATTCTTGGTGTTTACTTTGCAGCTCTGACGCACTTCTCTTTCAAGCTTTTTAGAAAAAAGACCGATAAGAAAAACAGCAATTAGCACTACTGCCATAACCGCAATCTCATCTCCGTTAACGGAATACTGATAAACATCATTGGCAAAACATCTACTTACAGCATATATCACTGCACCTAAGCCAAGAAGAATCAAAAAGTGTAAGCCCATATGGCCCACTTCAGCATTACGTGATTTTTTGCCGTCTGTGACTCGGATTTTTTTCATAATACTACGATACATTATGATGAGAAGATAAACCGGTATCATAAAAATCACATAATTAATTTTATAAACCGCATAAGCCGACAGCAATAATATACTTAAGCCGTAAGATATGTATTTATTTTTAATAAGATATAAAACTGCAACAGCAGCAAAAAATACGAGATATGATACTGCGCTCTGAATATCACGAATATATACTATTCCCAAAAGCGAAATAAAAGCGATATAGAGAAACAGATATCCCGTTTTTATATGGCTCTTCATAACAAGCTCCTTCTAACCAATCAAACAATGTACGGATAATATACAACTGACATATAAAATACAAGGTAAATCAGTACTGTTTTAATGTTTATCTTTTGAAAATCCTCTCTAACACAATTCCACGCTTCTGCGCCCTCATTATATAACACATACAGAAAGCTTGCAAACAAGGGTAAAAAAGCATGACCTACCCATCTTATAAGGTCGGTAGACAAAAAGCTTGTTGCTACAACTGAGCACGGAACAAGAAGAAGCATACAAGCATATGAAAACTTCTTCAGCTTA
The DNA here is from genome assembly GCA_017555765.1 of Clostridia bacterium. Lineage (GTDB taxonomy): Bacteria > Bacillota > Clostridia > Oscillospirales > Acutalibacteraceae > UBA6857. Next base: position 6,498 of record JAFZFT010000075.1, read on the forward strand.
TTACTGTCCGTAGCAATCTGCTTTATAAAGAATTTATAAATAAAAATTACAATCGGGAGCAATAAAACAACAACAGATATTCTGGAAAGAGAGTTAAAAGAAATAAAATTAGTAGATATTCTGAATAACAACTCTTCAAAAATGCTGGTGCTTTCAGGCGGAGCGTATCCGTAATAGTAGAAGGATTCTGCAAAGTATGTATAGTGATTTGATCCTTTAGCAGATAAAACGTCAATAAATTCCTCTACAGTATATACAAGATTATCCCTTTCAAAGAAGACCAGATATACTGTTAAAGCAACTGCAGCTGCAACTGTCAAGGAAAGTGCAACCCACAGATAGGCTTTCTCCCTCTTTTTTTGTGTAACTGATATTTTATATAAAGCTATCAGTACAAATGACGGAATGTAACACAACCATGTGGCATGATGAACCAAAGCGCAAATAAGAAACGGTACAAACAAAAGAAACCAGGTTTGTTTTTTGGAAAGCAGAACAAAAAACAGCAATCCCGCAAACAACCAATATGTATCCATCATACCTGGAAGCTTGATATAAATAGAAAATGTGGCGGGGCCTGTTATAAAAAACAGAACAAATACAGTTGCGACGAATCTATACTCTGAATCAACGCCGAGAATGAACCTTTCAAGAAACAGACTCAGCACTAAAAAGAAGACTATCATCAGTACCGCAAGATATATATTAAGCACCTGTTCGTTAACAGCACCGAATAAGAAATCATATATCGCACCCGGTAAAATTCTGGAGCAAAAACCCATACTGAAGTCTACAGCGTGAAAGCTCTGTGTAACCGATGTAGTCTCCCAGGCTTGCAATCCACCGGGAACTATACAGGAATATACAAGGATAAACAAAAAGAAAAACACTGAATAATAATGCTTTTCATATAAAGCTTTTATCTTAGTCATTGTTACTCCCTTCTTTAAGCTTTTTCAACTTCTCCCGTACCGTAAATAGTAGCACCGCGTCTTCTGCCGAACCAGACTACCTCCTTAGCGAAGGACGGTAAATCCTGATATCTGACTTTCGGAGAAACAGTGAGCCTGATTTTGTTTTCTGAGAGAGGCTCAGGTTTACTTTTCAGTATATTGTTGAAGTAGCTGTAAAAATCTCTGTCAAATTCTTCCTCTGTTTCAGTATCAAAGGGCTTTCTTACAATTATGCGCTGATAAGCAAGAAGCTCATTGAAAAGGCTCTCTTCAATATCATACTTCTGAAGGAAAGCGATGAGCTCAGGAAGATATACCCCGTACTCGTTCACTATTTCGAGGAAGGCACCTTCTTCAAAGAACCAGGTCACATCGCCGAATTTTTCATTGTAATAATTCCAGTCACCCTCAAGAGAATTTTCGTACTTTTCCTTGAAGCCGTTCCAGAGAATGCCTAATTTACCGTCACTGCTTAAAATATACTCAAGCAGAGCAGTATAAAAATCGTAATATGCTATATTCTTTTCATTTCTCAGATACATAGCAAAAAAACGTAGAATGCCGAGGCTATGGAAGCACTGTACACAAACAGAAAAAAGATTTGAATAAACCCAATCCTCCCTGCTCATTGTAGCAGTGGAGCGTATAAGATAGGAATACTCCTTTACCTCTTCATCCTTTTCAGCGGCACTGTGTATATGATTGAATGCAACCTTAATGGTCTCAATTCCGTGTTTTTCAACAGACTCCTTCTGAGAAAGCTCAGCATTCGGAAGCATCTCACAGTGGTATACACTTACACTGTTATGCTGACCGTTTTCAAAAAGTCTGCAGATACCGCGGCAGAAGCTTTCCTTTGTTTCACCGGGAAGGCCAAGAATAAGCTCCGAGTATGTAGGAATACCCGCCTCATTGTATTTTTTCATAAGTGAAGAAAAATGCTCCATTGTAAGATTTTTTCTTCCTATATTCTTAAGCGCCTGCTCACTGAGAGTCTGGTACGCCATGGTAGCACCCTTATCCATACCTACACTGTTAAGTGTACTGCAGATTTTAAAGACTCTGTCTGCGCTGTTTTTTTCGTAACAAGGCCTGAAAACCTCGGGATAGCCTGTATTCTTCTTTGCCTCAACAAGGGCGAGAGCTATATCATAATCACGCTCAAACATACCGAAATTAGAGTCGGCACCGAAGCAATATGCGATTTTATTCTGTGAAAGCCACTCTATTTCAGCAAGTACCTTTTCCATAGAGAAAAAGCGCATTTTCTTGTCCGAACACCAGTCACAGTATGAGCATGTATAAGGACAACCTCTGTTGGTTTCAAGTACGGCAAGAAAATCTGCTTCAGGATTTTCTGAAACGATTTTATCAAAGACACCCGTAAGATAAGCTGACGGATAATTTTCAATATTCCTTGCACATGATCTCTCTGTTGCAACAATAGCACCGTTGTTTTTGTATACGATGTTATCTACATCAGAAATATCACCGTCAGAAAGTCCCTTAAGAAGCTGCGCAAAGGTCTCTTCACCTTCGCCAAGCATAACGCAGTCGATATACTCTTCGCTGAGATTTTCGGCCACTGCACTGTGTCCACCGAAAACTATAAAGCACTGCGGGTACTTTTCCTTAACAAGACGAGCTAAAGCCTTGTTGTATTCCATATTCCATACACTGCAGGAAAAGCCTACAACTGAAGGCTCGCTGATTTTATCAAGAGCTGTCTGCAGTTTTTCTCTGCGGAATATAATATCACTAAACTCGTATTCCTCGTTTATTTTATTTACAGAGCGACAATAAGCAATAATTGTACCGACCGCATAAGGCAGATATACGGAGCCGTCGAATTCAAATCCGACCTGTACAAAATAGACTTTTTTCATTACATATCTCCAAAAATTATATTTGTTAAATATTACCGTAGGAGGAGTTTTTTATCATTGTATAAACCTTGATAAGCTCCTCTATTCCGTCGTCAAGGCTGTACATTGCCTCATATCCCAATGACTCAATTTTAGCATTGGAAACAAGATAATTTCTCTTGTCAGGGTCTGTACCGACGGGAGCTTCCATATAAGTAAATCCCGGAATGTGTTTTTTGATAATTTCGCAAAGCTCAAGCTTTGAACAGTTTGCACTGCTCAAGCCGCAGTTATATCTGCTACCTTTCATACTGTCGAAATTTTCCATAGCAAAGATAAAGGCTCTTGCCGCATCTCTGACGTGGAGATAATTTCTCATAAAGGTACCTTCGAAAATCACAATTGAGCGGTCATGTACCGCGCGGTAAACAAAATCATTTACAAGCAGATCTGTTCTCATTCTCGGAGATGCGCCGAAAAGTGTCGCAAAACGGAAAGTAACAGAATTACCTGCATCTATAATCGCCTTTTCGGCCGCCATTTTTGTTTTGCCGTAAACAGAAATAGGCTCTATGGGAGATTCCTCAGTGCAGTAGCTGTCCCCCTGACCCAAGCCGTAGCCGCTGTTGGTACAGGGAAATATTATTCTCTGATTCGCACTACGGAATCTGAGAAGTGTTTCTATTGCGCCGTAGTTTACGGTATTCGCCGCCGTTTTGTCACTGTCACATAAAGGAAAGCCCACCATAGCAGCAAGAGGGAAAATATATTCCGCACCATCAAGTGCCTTCTTAAGTGTTTCCTCGTCACGACAGTCGCCCTTTATTACTGAAAAGTTTTTATACTTACAGCAGCCAAGCAACGAAGTTTGTTTGTATAAAAATGAGTCAAGAACAACAACCTCATGGCCCTTTTCAAGAAGCATCGGTACAAGAACAGACCCTAAGTAACCGGCTCCGCCTGTAATAAGAATTTTTGACATAAAAACACCTTCTTTATATCCCCTGCATATAATCGCAAGTCTGAACTGTATAATCAGTTTATTTTATCATTTTTTTTATATTAATACAATACTTTTGCAAATAAAATATACACCCTTCGGAAGGTACTGTAAAAAAACAATTGAATTTTGCACATCAAACTGATATAATTAAAGCAACTTGACTTATGGGGTGATTTTTTGAAAGCCGTTATTCTTGCCGGAGGACTCGGTACACGAATGGGAAATCTCTGCGATTCTCTGCCCAAGCCTTTGATAGAAGTACACGGAAAGCCGATGCTTCAGCACCAGCTTGAGATACTGAAAAGAGAGGGCATCAGCGACTTTCTGATTATAACGGGATACCGCTCTGAAAGCATTGAAGCCTACTTCGGTGACGGAAGAAAATTCGGTGTAAATATCACATATTACAAAGAGAATACTCCCTTGGGCACTGCGGGAGCCTTGTTCAGACTCAATTTCGAATCGGACTTTCTGCTTTGCAACGGAGACCTTATATTCGACTTTGACCTCAGTTCAATGTTAAGCTTTCATCACTCAAGAAATGCTCTTGCCACCTTATTCGTACACCCTAACAGCCATCCTTTTGACAGCGTTACACTTGACACTGATGAAAGCGGAAGAGTTATCAGCATATACAAAAAAAATAAAAAGCCTGAGTTTTTTCAGAATCTCTGTAATGCGGGCATCCAGATTGTCTCCCCTGAGCTTCTCACTATGTACAACTTCACGGACAAGGCTGATTTTGACTCCGATGTTATTTTTCCCGCAGTCAGCACCAACCGTATCTTTGCATATAAATCTACGGAATATGTGCACGATGTGGGCACACCCGAAAGATTGCAAAGAGTTTCCCTTGACATTGCTTCGGGTATGGTAAAGAAGAGAAACAGGCGTGAGGCTCAGAAAGCTGTTTTTGTCGACCGTGACGGTACTCTGAATATACATAAAGGCTACATCACCTCCCCCGCTGACATTGAGCTTACAGAAGGTACTGCTGAAGCGATAAATGCCTTGCACAGACTCGGATATCTTGTTGTCATGATAACAAATCAACCCGTAATAGCCCGCGGAGAATGTAGTCTCAGTGACCTTGAAAAAATACACAACCGACTCAGTATTCTCCTTTCCGATAAAGGTGCATTTCTTGATGGAATTTACTTCTGTCCCCACCACCCGGACAAGGGATTTGAGGGTGAAATTGAAGAGTACAAAACAGTCTGCAACTGCAGAAAACCCGCACCCGGTCTCATTTTTCAGGCACAGAAGGACTTCAATATAGAGCTTTCCGAGTCTTATATGGTCGGTGACAGCACCGCAGATATCGAGGCCGGAAAAAACGCAGGATGTAAACCCGTTTACGTGGGAGACGGCACTGCTGATACAGTTTACAGATTCGGCTCTCTCGCGGAGTTTGCAGAGATGCTTACTTCAAATGCAATTAACTGAATATACTGCACAGATAAAGCTCCGGGCTGTTACATAACACCCGAAGCTTTTTTATATAAATGTTATATATTCCCGTAAAGCTGCAACCTCTTATTCCGGTCACAGACACCTAAGAAAATCTCTTTTACATTTTTAAAGCCTTGCTTTTTTATCTGATTTTCAAGCCATTTTATATCGACTCCCATACGCTTCAGATTTTCATCCAGTACTCTGCCGTCCATAATCACTTCTGCGCTTATATATTCCGGCTGAGGAGTCAATTTGACATCTTCGGGATTAAGCGGTCGTTTAGTACTGACAGGTAAAACTGTGAGCCTTCCGTTGTATTCAAAAATGGCTGTCTGTATATCAGCAAGGTTAAAATATCCCGCCTGCCTGCATAGTACGAGAAACTCACTCAAGTCAATTTTTGCTTTTTTCATATTCTTACGATATATTTTTCCGTTGTTCATAATTATAGTTGGTGTACCGTTTATAATTTTCCGCATTTTTGGGAATTTAGACGTTATTAAAGAGAGTACAACTGTTATCGTACCGTAGACAAGCATCGCTACAAAAGGCTTCAGCGGCTTTTCAAGCTCAGTCGCAAGCTCTGCACCAATAGAACCAATTGTTATACCTGTGATATAATCGAAAAAGTCAAGCTGAGACATCTGTTTGTGTCCTATGAATTTCGCAATCACAAACAGTGTTACGGCTGACAACAGCGATGTTAAAGCAACTTTTAAAAATTCCATATCTGACCTCCGTTTTTTATAGTGTTCCCGAGGACAAAGTGAAAATTCTATTCATTTTTGCTTATATTTTCACAAATTGCTCTTTGTGTAGCTATTGTTACAAGCGTATCGCCAAGCTGAACCAGAACAGAGGCAAGTAAGGTAAGCTCGTCGTTATTCATCTTGCAGGCAAGAGCATTTGCTACGGCGGTCACCGACGCTGTAAGTTCACACGGATTCATAAAAACACCTCCCGTAATAGTTTATGTGGGAGGTGTGGTATATGTATTGAAAGGAGTAGGGAGAATGAAAAAAGAGCAGAGTTTTTTCTCTGCTCGGGTTTGTTATTTATAAACTATTGCGACATTCTGAACAACATTCAGCTAATTTTGTTCTATCAATTTGTATTTCAGGTAAAACAGTCTCTTTAACAAAACCTCCTGCTAACATCTGCATATCATAGCAAGCTCCGGGTTCAATATATCCGTGCAAATACGAGCAATAATAGCGGTCAGCTGTTATCTTAGAATGAAACTCTTCAAATTCCTCGTTTAAATTGTTTTCTTCACAAAACCAATGACAATATCTGCCCACATCACTTTCGGTCATATCAGAAACTTTTTTCATTCTGTATCTATGAATATTTTTATATTTAAAAAACTGACGTGATATATCATAACCAAAAATCACCTTCATATCAATCACTCCTTTTAATTATTATAACACTTAAAAAAGGTGGTTGCAATATGTCACATCCCCCCTCTCGAAATCGGGCAAAATCACGGCAAAGCCGTGGATATCATCAAGGCGTCAGCCTTGCATATCATCAATTTCGTAAGGAATTGTATATCATCAAGCCGACAGAAATGCACACCTGAAGCAACACGGCAAAGCCGTGTTGATGATATACGCCTTTCGGCGATGATATGCCAAGCCTGTCGGCTTGGATAAAAAATACCAAGTCCGAAGACTTGGTATTTTTTTGAATTATAACGCAATTTTTGATACAAAAGTGTCTTGGTGCATTTTTTGCACCATTTGGTCGTTTTGGTGCAAAGCCGAAACCTTGGTGCAGTTTAACCTTTGGCAGTGCTCATACCGATGCCGAAAACCATATTTATTAGGCGTGGAAGTCAGGCTTCTTTTTCTTAATAACAGTTAAAATGTATTCGTTCTTTTGCTTTAATGCATCGCAATAAGGTTCTTTAATCATAGAACCATATTCACGTAATATGTAGTATGAAGTTATCAAATCATCTATTGATGAAGTGTTCAATGCTTTCTCAATATTGGTAATCGAAAGTGTCTGTGAAACTTCAAATGCGATTCTTCCGACAGTGTTAAGCATATTACCGGCTTCTTCCAACATTCTTGGATGCAGATGATGATCAACGCAAAGTGGGTTTCCACCAATCATTATCGTGGGGATAGTTCTGCTTAAAACTGATAACCATTCGTGTTGCTGTTCGACGGTAAAATTACACTTTACTGCTGCTTCATTGATTGTTTGAACTTTGTTGTCAGACGAATCAGCAATAGTAGCCATCGCATAAATTAGGCATCCTTGTGCAGTTAATGTAATAGGACTATTGTCGGCAACAACTTGAACAATTCCTTGTGATAAGAGCGTTTTCCAAAAATCAGGCTTGTTGGTACTAATTCGTTGAACGGTCAAACCAATACAGCCGTTTGCTGCTTTCTTTGCCAAATCCAAAGAAGAATAGACACATGTAAAAATAATACCGTTGTTGGACATTTTAATTAGTTTGTGTGAAACATCTTCTATAACAAAGAAATCATTATGTTTGAGCCAGTCAGCGGCCATTGATAACATAAATCCGCGATTGTGCTCTTGAATTTCCTTGGCGGTATGAGGATAAGTAGAAAGGTCACAGTTTGATGTTACAAAAACAACAGATAAAATTTCTCCTAAGGACAAATCGGAAACCATTTCTCTGTTTAATTTGATGCCTTTCCTCAAACAAGAAAAAACAAAGTTTTCTCTTTGTTCGTTGGTTAAAACATCGTTTTGAATAGTCAGCTGAAATGTTGTAGTATTTTGGTGTGTGTTTTTTTTCTTAAAGATATCTAACATTCCCATTTGGAGTGCCCCTTTCGTATTTATTATCTATATAATATCAGAAAAACAATGTTTTTTCAATATTCAGTGACACTTTTCCCCTAACAATGACACTTATCTTTTGGGTAAAGTGTCACTGTGACTGTTTCTGGTGAAAAAATGAATATGTTCAAGTCATTCAACTTCGACTTTTGTGTGGTCAATTTTGATACAATGAAACTAATCTTATCTGCATTGTGTTAGAAACCCTTATGCCGCAAGGCTTTTGGGATATAGAAAAAGCACGATGGTTTTGTATCAAAACCATCGTGCTAATTTGGTGGAGACGGAGAGGATCGAACTCTTGACCTCTTGAATGCCATTCAAGCGCTCTCCCAGCTGAGCTACGCCCCCATTTGCTATTGCCCGATTATATTACCATAAAGGCATAAATTTGTCAAGATATTTTCTCCATTTTTAACGGCAAGGGACTACTGTCGCCTTGCCGCTTTATCTGCTTTTCTGAGTATTTCGATTATCGGTACGACGAGAAAGCCGCCGAAAAAGTTAGCCACACCGTGAACTGTATCAAACACTGCGCCCGCAGCTATCCAGGCTATCATTCCCTTGAAATCGAGTCCGAAGAAAATTGCCTGAGCAGGTGCGTAAAGTATGCCGAACATAAAACCGTGAAGCGCACAAACCGCTACATATACCGCAACTGCCGCCGCTTTCGGCATGTTCTTCGGCAAGAGCATTGTAACAGCCCAGAGTATTGTCCATATGTATAAATACGGTACCCACCAGGCGTTGAAGCCGCCGAAAATACCCGTAAGAAGTACGAATATATAAATCGGATAAAGCGCTTTTTTTCGGTACACAACAGTAAAGGCTACTGTCAGCACCCCGACAAGATGGATATTCGGCAGTGCCTCCATTATCAGCTTCGAGCAGTACATAAGCGTGCCAAGCATACCGAAAATCGCTGTTTCTCTTACTGTAAGCTTCATTATTCAGCCTTGAATGCGTATGCGGTGCCCTCTGTGATGTCTGTCATATCGACACCTGTGGCGGAAAGCTCATCATTCGCATAAAATGCCCAGTATTTGCCGTCTTTCTCATAATCATATGTCATTCCCGACACTGTCTTTACATAAAGTCCGTAAGGGCCGTTTTCGCCTGAAATCAAACCTGCATCAAGAAGTGCTTCGCCAACTGTCTTTTTGTCAGTGCTTACATTGTAGTACTTTGTGTTGCCGTCGGCATCTACTACAGTAAACCCGAAGATTGTCTCTCCTTCTCCGACTTCGATGATTGCGGTATTGTCCCCTGCTGTAAGCTGTACATCTGTGTTGGTGTTGGCTTCGGTTTTACCGCATGCAGCAAAGCTTAAAAGCATAATTGCTACAAGTAAAATTGCTGATAATTTTTTCATTTTTTTGTACTCCTTTGTTTTTATTTTTGTTGCGATTGAATTAAAGTGTTTTTCTTCATCATCCTTTCAAAAAAATACTTCCCATCCGTACGTGATGAGAAGACAACAAAGAAGACTCCGCTACGCAGAGTTTTTTTCGTTGCACTCTCCATTACCCGAAAGTACAGTACGTATGTCAGCAAATGAGCATTCCGACTTACACTGAGGATTACGGCAATGGCTGTTGCTCGGGATTTGCACCCGTATTTCCTCATTTGCTGACAGCATTATAGCATATCTGAAAAGCTTTGTCAATAACAAAAAGTACCCGCCTGAGCGAGTACTTTTTATCCGTTTATAGCTTTTTATAAAAAGTTAAAAGAGATTCGGAAGATTATTCTTCTTCCTTTTTCTTCATGCAAACGAAAGCTGCGCCGGTTGCTACTGCAAGAGTGCCAAGTGCTACGAATACTGCAGATGTATCACCTGTCTTCGGGGGCTTTGTAGTAACAACAGGAGGTACTGTTGGCTCTTCAACCTTACCGATGAAGCCGATGTAGAGGTTTGCGAAGAAGTTAACGATTTCGTTGTCAAGTAAGCCTTCGATAAGTGTTGTATCAAGGCCAAGACCTTCAAGAGCTGATAAAATCATATCAACAATTGAGCCTGTTGACTGTGTTGCTGATTCAGCAAGCTTAGCGATGTTGAATTCACCTGTCTCGTATGATGCAAGGCTGATGCCGCTACCATTGAAGGTACCGATAACAGTGCTCATAAGTGACTCAAGACCACCGTCTGAAAGAGCGCTGACAACACCTGTAAGAATGTCTGATGTCTGCTCGTCAACGGGAATAAGGCTGATGATTGATGAAAGATCAAAGCTGTTTGAAGCTGTGCCGTTACCTGAGTTTGAAGCCTGAACAGAATTCATATCCTGTAAAGCGCCTTCAATCTTTGCTACGGTATCGTCATCATCACCTTCGAAGCTCTCGAGAAGAGCATCAACGTCAACATCTTCAAGATTGAGATCACCAAGAATGCTTTCGACATCGGAAGCTGTAAGACCGCCGAGATCTACACCATTTAAGATTGACTCAAGATCTGATGCTGCTGATACAGATGATACAAGCATTGCAACGCAAAGCATTACTGCAACGATTACACCAAAAAACTTTTTCACGTTATGTCCATCCTTTCATAATATTTATATAAACAGTAAAAACTGTAAATATACTTCCTCAACTGAAATATTATACTACATATTGTATCGTTTTACAATAGTTTTCACAAATAATATTCAAATTTTACCATGTTATGTAAACGTCAAGGCCCTGTGTGGTGAAGTTTTCACCGAGTACATATCCGTTTTCCTTAAGAGCTCCGCAGATTCCGAGAAGCATTGCATAATCCTTTGCGGTAATTCTGCAGCTGAGTGAAAGCTCGGAACGGTCTGTCATCTTGTCAAGTCTGCCGGGTACGAAGCCTGTACACCACCAGTATTTTCCGTACTCTCTTGAGTAAATCTCCTCACCGTTACGGTAGCCTGTCATTGACATAAAGAGAGCTTCATCATTGCTTGCGGCATCGTAGTGCTCAACCTCTCTGTCCTTGGGCTTTGTGTATACACCGATTTCATGACCTACGAAGAGATAGCCGTACTGACCCTTCCAGAACTGAATCATCCAATCCTTTCCGCCGTACTCAAATCTGAGTCTCATTGTATCCATAAAGATACCAACGAAGGGAGCACCGAGGTCATAAAGCTCGTTGTAACCACCATAGCGCTGCCAGGGGTCAGTACTTGTGTAATAGAAGTTGCCGTCGGGGTCGTACTGATATCCGCCGAGACCGTTATCAAATATAGCACCGTTTTCGCTTGTATTGGAATTAGTACTGCCTGTTGTAGGCTGAGTTGAAGGCTTGGTGCCGGGTTGTATTGAGGGTTGAGTACTGGGCTGTGTAGAGGGCTGAGTACTCGGCTGAGTTGAAGGTTGTGTTGAAGGCTGAGTACTCGGCTGTGTTGAGCCTTCTGTTGAAGGTTCTGTTACACCCTCTCCTGAAGGAGTTGTGGAGTTCTCAGTACCTGAAGGGTCTGTAACCTGAGACGGATTTGTAACAGATGAAGGATCTGTTACTCCTGAGGGAGCTGTAGCTGATGAAGGATCAGTTACAATGATCGCAGGAAGGTCGCCTGTACTTACTGTAGGATCAATAGTGGTTGAAGTGTTATTATCCTGAACAGGTGTTGCCTGAGTTGTAGGCGGCAAGGTAGTCTTTGCCGGAGGAGGAACATCGTCCTTCCCGAGTATAGCATTCATACCTACAAATGAACCTATACACATAACTATCAAGGCAATAACCACAAGGATTGCCGACTTATTATTTTTTGTATTCATAGGAAACCTCCGAAAAAACTACATAGTTTCTGATATTACTTTTATACATTGTATAGATTAACAGATTATAGCAAAAAGGTCAAGTATAAAACGAAATATTTACAATTAAATAACAGTTTTTTTCGCCTTTTATAACACGAAAAAGCAGAGCAGTTTTCTTACTGCTCTGCAATATAATTCAGGTTACTGATTATCAGTTGTTGCCGAAAATATTTCTGCCCTTGAATACGGGAAGAATATCACTGTCATCATCATCTGTATCGTCGAAAATTGACTCAGCCTTCTTCTCGGCTGCTGCCTCTGCAGGAGCCTCCTCAACAGGTGCTGCTGCAGCTTCCGCTACGGGAGCCTGTACGGGAGCAAAATCAGCGGGGTTAAGGTTACCCATACCGTTTGCTTCTGCAGCCTTCTGGAAGATTGATACGAAGCTCTGACCGAATTTTGTTGATGCAAAATCAATTGTTTCGGGATCCATTGATGAGAAAATTGAAGTTGAATCCTTCTTAGCTGACTGGCTGATAAACTCGGGAGCTGCCGCCTGCTGTGCGGGCTGAGCTGCTGTCTGAGCTGCTTCTGCTGCAACTGTTTTTGCGTTCTCCTCAATGCCGAAGCCTGTTGCGATAACAGTGATGAGCATTTCGTCGCCCATATCCTCGTCAAATACAGAACCGAAGATGATGTTTGCGTCGGGATGTGTTGCATCAGCAATAAGTGAGCCTGCCTGCTCGATCATATCAAGTGACATATCCGATGAGCATGTAACGTTGATGATAACACCGCTTGCACCGTCGATAGCTGTCTCGAGAAGGGGGCTTGTGATTGCCTGCTTTGTTGCCTCAGCAGCACAGTCTGCACCTCTGCCGCGACCGATACCCATATGAGCAAGACCTGCGTCCTTCATTACGCTCTTGATATCTGCAAAGTCGAGGTTGATGTAACCGGGAACCTTGATTGTATCTGAAATACTCTTAACACCCTGCCAGAGTACATCATTAGCCTTGCCGAAAGCATCCTTCATGCTGAGGCTCTTGTCGCCTAAAAGCTTGAGTCTTTCGTTGGGGATAACGATAAGGCTGTCTACGTGCTTTTCAAGCTCTCTGATACCGTCTTCAGCCTGCTTCATTCTCTTCTTGCCTTCAAATCTGAAAGGCTTTGTAACAATACCTACAGTAAGTGCACCGAGCTCTCTTGCAATTTCCGCAACAACGGGAGCCGCACCTGTACCTGTACCGCCGCCCATACCGGCTGTAATGAACACCATATCTGTTGAACGGAGTGCATCAGCAATTACGTCACGGCTTTCTTCAGCAGCCTTTCTGCCGATTGCGGGATCACCGCCTGCACCCATGCATCCGGTAGCCTTTTCACCGATCTGAATCTTATGTGTAGCCTTTGAATTTTCAAGAATCTGTCTGTCAGTATTGATTGAAAGGAATTCAACGCCGATGATACCTGACTCAACCATTCCGTTAACAGCGTTGCCGCCGCCACCGCCGACACCGATTACTTTAATCTGATTGTAAGCGATGTTTTCGTTGTCAATGATAAATGCCATTTTACTTCCTCCTGTAATATATCAAATTGGTAAAAATCAAATCAAGCAGTACACCTTCAAACAGGCATACTTCCTTATTATCCATAGGATTATACCACGTTTTTTCAGAAATTACAATAACAATATTAAAATTAGATTTCTCTTTTTTCTTATATTTTTGTAAAAATTACTGAAATATACCTTTAAGAAAGGTTAATTGAGCCTTCGCGGAAATATGCATTGTCAAAGCGGATATCAATATAACCCGTCTTTCCTGACACCTCCGGAGTTTCCATAACCTTGCTTGCGAGAGCAATGCGTTTTTCGGTATCCTTGCACGAGCCGAGATAAATCATAATCTCACTTTCACCGTCAATGCAATACACTCTTACATTATCCTTATCCGAAACATTTACTGTTGCCTTGGGTATTACTCCCTCTTTTTCCAGTGCGGTTATGATATCTACTGCGAGATTATACTTTTCCGCTGTTTTTTCTGTAGGTACGAATGCGGTGCCTTCGGTATAGCTTTCCCAGCCGACACCGTACACTCTGAAGAGTCCGTCGGTGAGCTTCATACCTTCACCGTTACTGAGCACCTTGCCGTGTACATCAAGTACGACACTGCCCTTCTTATTGCTTAAAAGGTACTTTTCCTCTGTTGATGTAACCGTGAGTATAAGCTTATCGGGAAGCTTCTTTTTCATTTCGACACTGTGTATGTAAGGAAGTGCAGAAGAAACCTTCGCACTCACTTCAGCTTCATTGACAGAAAGCATATTGACGCCAATTTCAAGCTCTGCAGCAGATACAATTTCCTCATAGGTGTAAATACTCTCACCTTCAACTGTGATAACTCCTACGGGAGCACCCTTTGAATAGGTGTATACCCCTGCAAAAGCAAGAGCAAAAATAAGAAACACCACAATTATGATAATGTTCTGTCTGAGACGCTTCTTACGTTTATAATCCGCTCTTTCCTTACTGAGCTCTCCCGGAGATTTTCCACCCTTTAATCCGTCATCGTAGTCACGCTCTGCCTTGCTGAGCTTCTGATGATTACGTACCTTTTCGGCGTTTCTCTGCTTACTGATAAAGTCATCACCAAGCTCCGAAACAGGTCTGCCTTTGGGCGTTCTCGATTTACGGGGACTTTTTTTATTCTTCTTTTCTGAAGTCTTACCTTTTTTGCCGTCAACTTCTTTTTTTCTGCCTTCGGATATAAGACCCGTCTTCTTCGCTGAATCCTTGTCTGAAGGAGCTTTTTTCTTCGACGCAGACTTTTTCTGCTGAGGTGCGGACTTCTTCCTCGGTGACTTTTCAGTATCAGCTGTTTTTTTCTCCTCATTCTTACCCGCACTTATGGGAGTCCACATATCTGAGGTTATATTTTTAGGGCCGTCAACCTTAGTGCTTCTACCCTTTCCGCTATCTGTGTATTTTCCGAAAGTTTCGGAAACACCCTTATTTTTATCTGCCACTGCGCCGACCTCCTTTTTAACTGCCGTTATATTAAATACCAACGAGAGTACGTCTTACAATATCCGCTCCCGTAAGTCTGAGATTTTCTTCTATTTTTTCATAGCCTCTGTCTATGTGACCGAGTCCCGTTATGACTGTACGACCGTGGGCAGCAAGACCCGCAATAACGAGTGCCGCTCCCCCTCTTAAATCGGGGCACACTGCCTTCGCACCATGAAGGGATGAAACTCCGTCTATGATGGCTATTTTGCCCTCAATTTTAATTTTTGCACCGAATCTTGCCAGCTCACTTACATGCTTGAAACGGCTTTCAAATATATTTTCAACTATTACGCTTGTCCCTCTTGCAACTGAAGCAACCGCCATAAAGGGTGCCTGTGCATCAGTCGGAAAGCCCGGATAAGGCATTGTCCTTATATCTCTCATAGCTCTCGGACGCTTTTTCATTTCAAGAGTGACTCTTTTACTGTCCCCTTTTACCGTACAGCCTGAGCCTTCAAGTATGGGAAGTACGGAGCTGAAGTGCCTTACATCAACATTGTTGAGTGTAAGCTCACCGCCCGCCGCCGCTCCTGCACAAAGGTAAGTAAGTGCAACGATTCTGTCGGGTATTACACTGTGTTCACAGCCGTGAAGAGACGAAGCACCGTCTATGATTATATCTCCGTCGTTGCCGACCTCTATATTGCATCCTGCAGAGCAGAGAAACCTTGCAAGGTCACTGATTTCCGGCTCTCTTGCACCGTTGTGTATAACTGTTCTGCCCGAAGAAAGAGCCGAAGCAAGGATAATATTCTCCGTTGCACCAACACTCGGAAAGGACAGACTTATTACACGGTCCGTATTGCGCCTGGGCATTGAGCATACAATCTCACCCGAAACCTCCTCAATCTCTGCACCGAGCTTTCTCAGTGAGGTAAGGTGCAGATCGATGGGTCTCAGACCAATTTCACACCCGCCCGGAGAGGTAAGCATAGCCTTTCCTGTTCTTCCGAGTACAGAGCCGAGAAAAACTATGGATGAACGCATTTCCCTCATAAGAAATTCGGGAATTCTGTAGCCTGATACTCCTCTGGAATCAACGGTGACAGTATGATTGCTTCTTACTACTCTGCAGCCGAGATAACGCAGAATACTCACCGCCGCATCGACATCACTCAGCAAGGGACAGTTGCGTATAACGCTTATTCCGTCAATAAGTACCGTAGCTGCAAGAATAGGCAGGGCACTGTTTTTTGAGCCCTGCACATCAATTTCTCCGCAAAGCTGTCTGCCGCCTTCTATGATAATGCTCTGCATATAATCACACCCTTCACCCTATGATATGCAAAAGGGCAAAAAAGAGTGATTTTTTTAAATTTTTTCGTTACTTTATAAGAGAAAGTACAATATCTGCTATCTGCTCCTTGGCATCGCTTACTGCCATAGCCTTAGCATTTATTTCTATATCATTTCTGAGCTCATCGTCATTTACAAGTGAAAGGAAGAGCTCGTTCATTTTTTCCTTGGTAAGCTCCTTTTCCTCGATAACTCTTGCCGCATTCTTGTTTACAAGAGCCATCGCATTGTGGTACTGATGATTTTCGGAAACATTGGGTGAAGGAATAAGGATTGATGCCTTACCGAGAGCCTGAAGCTCTGAAAGTGAGCTTGCACCTGCACGGCAGATAACAAGGTCAGCGGCGGACATACATACATCCATATCACTTATGTATTCGCGTATTTCAACATTACTGCAGTTTTCTGTGTCAACACCCTTTTCCTTGAGCTTTTCGGGTACCCAGAGACCATACTGCCCCATAGCGTGAAGGAAGTATAAATCCTTATTGCCGCTATGCTCGGAGATAAGGTCAACCATAGCGTTGTTTATGGTCATAGCACCGAGTGAGCCACCCATTGAAAGAATGAGCTTCTGATTATCCTTTATGCCGAGCTTTGCTCTGCTTATAGCTCTGTCTGCTCTGAGCATTTCACCTCTTACAGGAAGTCCTGTAACTGTTACAGGATTCTTTGCTTCGAGGTACTTTTCAGCCTCAGCGGCTGTGAGCATAACCCTGTCAACAACCTTAGCAAGTGCCTTGTTGGTAATACCCGGGTATGCATTCTGCTCGTGAATTGCAGTGGGAATACCCATTTTTGCCGCCATTCTTACAACGGGTCCGCTTACGTATCCGCCAAAGCCCACAACTACATCGGGATTGAAGGATTTAAGTATCTTCTTAACTCTGCCGTTACATGTAAGAAGGTACCAGATTGTAAGAAGGTTTCTGAAAATATTTACTATTGAGATTTTTCTCTGAAAGCCTGAAATTTTTATAGTTGTGAAATCAAAGCCTGCAGCAGGTACGAGTCTTGACTCCATTTTGTCCTTTGTGCCGACAAAAAGGATTTCTGCGTCGGGATATCTTTCCCTGACAACGCCCGCTACTGCAAGTGCAGGATTTATATGTCCTCCGGTACCGCCGGCGGCAAAAAGAATTTTCATATCTTTACTCCCCTTTTATATCTTTCTTATTCTTTTTCAAGTGATGAGCTTCTCGAAACGGAAAGCACTATGCCCATTTCACATAGCAGCACTATAAGAGCCGTACCGCCATAGCTGAAGAAGGGAAGAGCTATACCTGTATTCGGGAAAATATCCGTTACAACACAGATGTTGATTATAACCTGCAGTGCTATCTGTATCATTATTCCCATTACGACAAGTGAACCGAAGTAATCACGGCTACGTCTTGCAATTACAAAGCCTCGCCAGATAAGTACGGCAAAAAGAAGAATTACAAGCACCGCACCGATAAAGCCTAATTCCTCGCAGATAACGGGGAAAATAAAGTCATTCTGAGGCTCGGGAATATAAAGCTGCTTCTGTCTTGAATTGCCGAGACCTACACCGAAAAGACCGCCTGAACCGATAGCATACAGTCCGTTTACGGTCTGGTATCTGTCCCAGCTTCCGTTATCCTTTTCAAGCCATGCTGTTATTCTCGAAGCACCGAAGCCGCCGAGCTTTTCAAGTATTGAGGGATTGAGAAGTACTATTGCGACAACTGCTGATATACCGACAGCAAGCCAAAAAAAGTACTTCTTTTTCGTACCGCTGAGCCACAGCATAAATACACCAAGAGCAAACATCAGTATTGTACACGAATAATGGCTTTCAAGGAAAATGAGTACACAGTAGCTGCCTATTACAAAAGCGGCAACAATACACGCTCTGAAGGGATTCCTTGCAAAGCCGAATATCTTTGCCTCGTACTTTGTAAGACCGTCAGCATTGGGGTCAAATTTTGCTAATTTATCCTTCGGAGCTCTCAATGGCTTCTGCAGTACACAAAGCACATATGCAAGAACAAGAATAAGTGAAAGCTTTGCAAACTCCGAGGGCTGAAGCTGAAATGAACCGCCGATTTCTATCCATCTTTTTTCGCTTTTACCTATGTTAAGTATAAGCGTCAGAATCAGTATAATAACTGTACCTACATAGGCGAGTACGGCGAAACGGCCGTTATAAAGCTTATAGTCAATCTTACTGAGTACAAAAAGGCCGACAAAGCCGATTGCCGCATTTTTGAGCTGAGAATAAAACAGTGCATTTGCTCCGCCTCTGTTTGAAGCCGAATAGGCATATGATGCGGAATACATCATTATTATACCAAAGGTAAAAAGAAGAAGGATCGTGCAGGCAAAAATAAGATCGAAGCTGCCGCGCTGAACAATGTTCGTGGAAAATCTCCTGCGGGGATTTCTTCCTGCACCCTTAACCCTATTATCTGTCATACTACGTTCCTCCTTTGAAGACTTCCTCTGAAGTCCGGTTTATATCTGTCAGATTACGGTATAGATAAGAACAATACCGATTGCTGAGCCGATTGTACTTACAAGTGTGAACACTGCAACAATTTTCTTTTCATTCCAGCCGCACATTTCAAAATGATGGTGGATAGGTGCCATCTTGAACACCTTTTTCTTGCGGATTTTGATTGAGCCTATCTGAATAATATCTGATACTGCCTCAATTACGTATACGATACCTACGGGAAGAAGAATGATGGGACATTCAATTGCATAGGCAAGGGCTACTATCATACCGCCAAGGAACATTGAGCCTGTATCGCCCATCATAACCTTTGCAGGATAATGGTTCCAGATGATATAACCTGCACATGCGCCCGCAAGAGCCGCACCGAGGATGCCGATTGATGTGTTCTTCATCATAAGAGCCATAACAGTGAAGGCTACGCCTACAGGGATTGTAACGCTGCCGCAGAGACCGTCGATACCGTCGGTGAAGTTAACTGCATTGATAGCACCGTAAATTACACAGATGCCGAAGATGAAGAAGAATATCATACCGGGGATTGTGTCAAGAGTAACAATACCGTAGAAGGGTATGTACATTCTTGTGCTGCCGCAAACAGCAAGCGATGCGAGATAACCACCGATAATAAGCACCTGGGGAATTGTCTTCTGTATTTCAGTAAGACCTAAGTTTCTCTTTTTTACAACCTTTATATAGTCATCGGCAAAGCCTACAAGAGCAAACATCACAGCCATAAGCACGCCTGCAATAAGTCTTGTATACTGCTGATATTTTGTTTCGGCAAGGTCGCTGAAAACGTCGAAGCCGCCTAATTTACAAGCCAGAAGAGCAACTACTGTTGCAACAATTGAGCCGATAATAAACATAATACCGCCCATTGTGGGTGTGCCCTGCTTTTTAGCGTGCCACTTGGGTCCTATATCGGTAAGAATATTCTGACCGAATTTCAGCTTGTGAAGTACGGGGATAAGGAAATATCCGAGTACGGCAGTAAGTCCGAAGGACACTGCAAGTGAAATTAAAATTGCTATAACCTCGTTCATAAAAAACATCCTTTCAATTATACACCGCTGAGACAGTCAAGAACTATCTTCCTTTCATCGCAGGGTATCTTTTCCTCCCCTACTATCTGATAGGTTTCATGACCTTTTCCGCATAATAAAATAATATCATCCTTTTGAGCTGTTTTCAAGGCATATTCTATGGCTTTTGCTCTGTTTTTTTGTATATAGACGGGAATTTTTACTTTTTTCATCCCCTCAAGTATATCGTCTATGATTTTTTCAGGCTCTTCGGTACGCGGATTGTCACTTGTTACAACCGCAACATCACTGAATTTCGCTACGGTTTCGCCCATAAGAGCACGCTTACTTGTATCTCTGTCGCCACCGCAGCCGAAAACAGTTATTATTCTGTTTTTCCGAAAGCTTTTAAGGGACAGAAGAGTCTGTCTGAGACCGTCGGGAGTGTGTGCATAGTCTATTATGACACGGAAGGGAGCATTTATATTCATTATCTCCATTCTGCCGCGTACTCCGTAAAAGCTTCTGAGCGCCGTTGCACAATCCTCAAGGGATATACCCGAGCCGGTTGCAACCGCTATTGCCGCCATAGAATTCAGTACGTTGAATTCGCCCGGTATCTGAAGCTTTATTCTGTGTATCATACTGTCACCGACAACTGCATAATCAGTTACATTTTCATCGTACTTTATGCACTTAGCGGTAAAATCCGCCGCATCCTGCTTCGCTGAATAGGTAATTACCTTACCCTTTGAAGCAGCGATGAATTCTGCCGAAAAGAGGTCATCCTTATTGATTACCGCTCTGTCGCACTGTGAAAACAGACTGAGCTTTGCGTTTTTGTAGTTTTCCACAGTACCATGAAAATCGAGATGATCCTCAGTGAGATTTGTGAAAACTGCCGCATCAAAGTGAAGTCCGTAAAGACGACCTTCGCTGAGCCCCTGAGAGGAAGCCTCCATTATACAGTACTCTGTACCGCTTTCGGCGATATCATAAAACATTCTGTGCAGGGAGAAGCATTCGGGTGTGGTAAAATCTGCCTCGGCGCTCTCACCTGATATTATGTTTTCGACAGTGGATATAAGACTGCATTTCTTTCCCGCCGCAGTAAATATACTGTAGAGCATTCCCGCTACAGTTGTTTTTCCGTTAGTACCTGTGACCGCTATAAGCCGCAATCTTCGGTGTGCATCACCGAAAAAGGTACTGCATAAAAGCGCGTAGGTCTTTTTCGCATCGTCGACCGATATACATCTTTCGTTTTCGTATTCACCTTCGGCGATAACAAGCTCTGCCCCTCTTTTTAAAGCATCCTCTATATAGCATTCCGTTTTTTTTGAGCAGACGAAAACAGTACCCTTACCGCATTTGCGTGAGTCGTCTGTTATAAAGCTTATGTCTGCGTCCTGTCCTTTATACACTATATCTGTTGCTTTAAGTAAGCGGGAAATAAGCATAATTACCTCCGTCAGTCTACTGCTAAGTTCTCTTCTCTGAAATACACCGTAATACGGGTACCTGCATCTACATAACCTTCCGCTTTCACACTCTGTTTATATGCCGTTATTCCCGCTTTATCCGTAGGACCTGAGAAAATAACGTTTACTCCTGCCTCGTTGGCAAGTCTGTTCACCTGACTTACTCCGAGTCCCGTAAAGTCGGGCACCTGAACCTTCTGTGCCTCCATATCGTTTTCGGTGTAAAGAACTATAACACCGTTTTCGGGTATTACCTCACCCGCTGTGGGCACCTGAGAAATTACCTTGCCGCCGTTACCTACAACTCTTGTTGTAAAGCCACCGCTTGCCGCCGCAATCTTTGCCGATGAAACTTCCTGACCGATAAGTGAAGGAGTTGTACGGCTGATGGCTGCAAGCTCATCCGCAGTGTACTGAGGCTCAACATTCATATAGTTAAGTGTAAGCTCCATAACCTCTTTGGCAATAGGTGCCGCAAGAACACCGCCGCCTCTGTAATCTCCCGGAGGGTCATCGACACCGACGAGAATTGCAACCTGAGGGTCATCTGCAGGAGCAAAGCATACAAAGGAAGCAATATATACGTCCTCGGAATTTTTTTCGTCAAGCTTTTCAGCCGTTGCAGTCTTACCCGCAACTCTGTAGCCCGCAATGTATGCATTTTTACCGGTACCGCCTTCGACAACGGCCTCCATCATTGAGCGTACTGTTTCGGCAGTGCTTTCGGATATAACTCTGCGCTTTACGGTAGGCTCTGTTTCAGAAATTATGTTACCCTCACTGTCAACTATGCTCTTAACAAGGTAAGGCTGCATAAGGTTGCCGCCATTAGCTATTGCACAGGTTGCAGTTATAAGCTGTAAAGGACTGATTCGTACACTCTGACCGAAGGAGGTACTCGCAAGGTCAACGATACTCATCTTATCAGGATTATGAACAACGGGATAAGCCTCATTTGCAACGTCTATGCCTGTTCTTTCATTGAAGCCGAAGGCATCAAAGTACTTACTGTAGGTCTCAACACCGAGTCTTTGTCCGATATCAATAAATACGGGGTTGCAGGAATTCATTAGACCCTTTGTGAAGGTCTGATGTCCGTGACCCGCAAGATTTGCACAATGATAGTTAATGTCTGCAACACGGTAAGAGCCGGTACAGTTGAAGGTTGAATTGAGATTTACAACGCCTTCCTCAAGAGCTGCCGCCGCAGTAAATATCTTGAAGGTTGAGCCCGGCTCATAGGTGCTTGTTACACAGAAGCTGTTCCATTGCTCGAAAAGAAGCTCAGAATACTTCTGACTGTATTCGGGAGTGCCCGGCTCAAGTCCCTCGAGTGCGCTTTTATCTGTGGTTTCAAGAAGAACTCGGGGATTGTTAAGATCGAAGTCTGGCTTGTCACTCATTGCAAGTACTGCACCGGTATTTACATCCATAACGATACCGTAAACACCTGCCGCCTTCGTATCATCAAGAGCCTGATTAAGCGCGTTTTCAAGGTAGCCCTGAATATTCGCATCGATTGTTGAAACAACGCCGTTACCCTCAACTGCATCGAAATAGGTTTCGTATCCTGTTTCGAGAAGGTTGCCCTTGGCATCTTTTGCGGTAACAACTCTTCCCGCTTCACCGCTGAGAGTGTTGTTATAGTAAAGCTCAAGACCTGTATCACCGTTATTATCTGCATTTACAACGCCGATAACCGTTGATGCAAAGTTATTGTTGGGATAGGTCCTTATACTGTCACTTTCATAGTAAAAATAGTTACTCGGATAAAACTTAAGTTTCTGATTTTTATCATTCTGCCAGAAATGCTCAGCTTCCTTGAACACCTCAAAGGTGAAGGGCTCACCGAAAAACTCCTCAAGCTCGCTTCTCATAGTAGCTGAAACTGCCTTCTTGATTCTGACGTACTGTCCGTTGGTGTTTCGGAGAAGATAATCCACATCTTCCTGCTTTACTGAGAGAATCTCTGCAATGTTAGATGATACATAAGCATAAAACTCCTCAAGCCTTTCGGGATATTTAGTAAAATCCTTTTTAATTTCAGCCGGGTTTGCACAAAGAATCCATGCAGAGGTGCTCGTTACAAGAGGAGTCATATTACAGTCGTATATTGTACCTCTGACCGCATCAATTGTACGGTCATAAAGCTGATTTCTCGCCGCCGCTTCTCTGTACTCATCACCATGAACAAGCATTATATAGCCTACTCTGCCGAGATTGAGCACCACAAAGCAAGCAAGCACGAAAGCAAGTACACCCTTACTGCGCTTGACAAAGCTGCTATCTGTTTTTCTTTTTACTCTATCCTTAAAAAGTACAAATTTCACCCGTTCACACCTCATTTTTTTCTGACGATTAAAATCCAAAACAGGGGTCTGTCGGCTTTACGCTTTTAACAGTCCCCTAAATCACATTCCTATAAAGTATATTCATTTATTCTGGGAGAAAATAACCTTATTGCCCTGAGCAGAATCAAGGTATATTTCACTTCCTGCCGCAACCTTGACAAGACCTAATTCCTCAACAGCGATTCTGTCTATGTTTTCGGCACTTATAAGGTTATTGAGCTCACCCCTGAGCTCTCTGTTTTTTGCCTGTGCAAAAACGTATTCCTCTTTTACATTCTCGAGATTTCTTCTTGCGGTGTCCTTTGCTATAAAGCTGTTGCATACAACCGCATAAAGTACGAGAAATGATAAAACAACTGCCGCAACCTTAACAAGCTTACGGTTTGCCATTTTTTCTTTATATATAAGTATTTCCTGCTGGGTTTTCTTAGCTTTCTTAAGCTCAGGCTTCTTTTCCTTATCAGGTAATCTGACAGGCACCCTTTCAGGTGCAGCTTCGTATGCATAATAATCGTATGCTCTTTCTGCTGCCATTTCTTTCACTCCTTATATCATATCTTTGTGTCAGCTTATTTTATGCGCTCAACACATCTTAAAGTTGCACTCCTTGAGCGCGGATTAACTTCAATCTCTCTTTCACTCGGTAAAACCTTTTTAAAGGGTAATTTTCCGTCGGGAGTTTTTCCGCAGATGCATATCGGAGTCTGCGGAGGACACTCACAACCCTTGCAATACTTTGCAAATGCCTTTTTAACTATTCTGTCCTCAAGAGAGTGGAAGGTTATTATCGCTACTCTACCCTCTTTACCGAGGCAGTAAAACATATCGTCAAGTGTATTCTGTAATTTTTCGAGCTCACCGTTTACTTCAAGTCTTATTGCCTGAAAGCATCTCTTCGCCGGATGTCCGCCGCTTCTTCTTGTTGCGGCAGGTATCGCA
Source organism: Clostridia bacterium (assembly GCA_017555765.1). Taxonomy (GTDB): domain Bacteria; phylum Bacillota; class Clostridia; order Oscillospirales; family Acutalibacteraceae; genus UBA6857. Next base: position 30,979 of record JAFZFT010000075.1, read on the forward strand.
TTCTTGATTATCTCTGCAAGCTCAAGTGTTGTTTCTATTTCTTTTTCCTGTCTGATATTTACTATGCTTCTTGCTATTCTTGAAGCAAACTTTTCTTCGCCGTAGTCACGGAAGATTCTTGTAAGGTCTCTTTCGCTGTAGGTGTTTACAACATCCTTTGCGCTCATACCCTGCTGAGACATTCTCATATCGAGTACGGCATCGTTATTATAGGAAAAGCCTCTTTCGGCCTTATCAAACTGATGAGAGGAAACCCCGAGGTCTGCCATAACACCGTCTACGGAATCAATTCCAAGCTGATTGAGTACACTTCTCAGCTCGCTGAAATTACTGTGTACAACCGTAACTCTTTTATCGTGACCGATTCTTTCCTTTATAACCTCGATCGCATCGGGGTCCTGATCAAAGGCGATGAGCCTTCCGTTTTCACCTAAACGGCGTAGTATTTCACCGCTGTGACCTGCGCCGCCGGTTGTACAGTCAACATATATACCGTCGGGCTTTATATTAAGCGCATCTACTGTTTCGTTAAGAAGAACGCTTACGTGTGAGAATTCCATATCTTTCACCCTTTTTATTACTCTTTATCAAGTCCGAGAAGCTTACCTGATGATTTGTATTCGCGGTAAACCTTCTTTTCGTTTGCACTTGCCTCTTCATCAAGAGTACTGTCAAGAGTAATCGCACCAAGGTACTTCTCATAGGTTTCGGGACTCATAACCTCAACGTAGTCAAAAAAGCCGACGAAAACGCACTGCTTTTCAATTCCTGCTTTTTTTGTTGCCATGGGATTGAATACTACTCTTCCCTGGTTGTCGTAAGATGCTTCACCGGCAGCCATAAGGAATTTTGCTTTGATAGCTCTCTTTTCGCCTGAATCCTTTGCTTTTTCGAGCTCTTCATCGAGAGTGTCCTTAAAGCCCTGCTTACTGTAAAGCTGAATTGAAGGATATTCAGAGCCGTAAAATGTATAATAGAAGGTTTCACCAAGCTCTTCCCTGAATTTAGCCGGAATAAACACTCTGTTTTTGCCGTCAAGATTGTGTTCATATGTACCGATAAGCATTTTTAAGCACCTCTCTTTCTTTCCCACATTTCCCCGTAGAGAACCGAAATTCACCAAAAATCACCTTGAAGTAACACTTTGATGTACCAATTCCCCACCTTGATGCTATTATTATACTTATATTCTTCTCCATTGTCAATGGTGTTTTGTGAATATTTACGAATTTTTTTATAGAATTTTCACCGATTTTTGCATAAAAAAATCGCACAAGACAAAAGCCTTGTACGATTGAACATTTATTGATATTTAAGTCTGAAATCAGCCCTTTGCAAGGTACCAGTTCTCACCTGAATTGACATCAGCAAGAAGCTTCACCTTCATTTCGCAGGCATTTTCCATTTCTGTACGGATTATATCACAAACAGTATCCTCTTCCGAAGCAGGGCACTCAACTATAAGTTCGTCGTGTACCTGCATAATAAGCTTTGCCTTGAGATTTTCATTCTTAAGGCGCTCATATACTCTTACCATTGCGATTTTGATTATATCCGCCGCCGTACCTTGTACGGGCATATTTTTTGCTACTCTTTCACCGAAGGCCTGAAGCATCTTATTGCTTGCAGTAAGCTCAGGAAGATATCTGCGTCTGCCGAAAACAGTACTGCAGTAGCCCTCTTCTCTTGCTTTATCGACAACCTCATTAAGATAGCCTCTGATACCGCTGTAATGGTGAAGGTAGCCCTTGATGTAAGCATCCGCTTCCTTTCTCGTTACACCGATATCCTTGGCAAGAGAAAAAGCACCGATTCCGTAAACGATTCCGAAGTTTACCGCCTTCGCTCTGCTTCTCATAAGAGGCGTAACCATATGAACAGGCATATTAAACACCTGTGAAGCGGTTATTGTGTGAACGTCCTCACCGTTATTGAAGCCATCAAGCATTATTTTATCGTCGGAAAGATGTGCAAGCACTCTTAATTCAATCTGCGAGTAGTCAGCATCAACAAGCACTTTACCCTCAGAGGCAACAAAGAATTTTCTCATCTCTCTGCCGATTTCACTTCGTACGGGAATATTCTGCAGATTCGGCTCAAGAGAGGAAATTCTGCCTGTTCTTGTCTCGGTCTGGTTAAGAGTGGAGCGGATTCTTCCGTCTGCA
>JAFZFT010000008.1 GCA_017555765.1 Clostridia bacterium
AGAACACCCTCACTTTCTCAGGCAGTCCGTTTCAAAAAGTTAAGTCAGGCGGGTGAGCTTTCTGATGAAAGTATTGAAACCATAATGCAGGAAGATAAGGCAAATCAGAAGCCTATGTTCAAGGTTTCAATGAAAAAACTGCAGGAAATAGCACCGAGGGTTAAGGATAAGGATTTTGAAGATTTTGTACTGAAAGCCTGTGAACATTATTACAGGTATCTTCAGCGACAGCGAAACAGAGATGCGAGATAAGGAGGTAGCCTATGAATGATGTTAAGATAAATTTTAATGAAAGCGAGGTTAATTTTGATAATCTCAGCGGTGTTCTCATTTCAGAGGATGCCGCTGAATCTCTTGTCAGGTGTTTTCTTCCCGATATAGTGTCATTCTTTGAAAGTGAACAAGGCAAAAAAGAGTTTGAAGAGTGGGACAAGGATTGGGGCAAATTAAAAGAAATCGAATAAAGAAACAGCGGGTGCGATGTAAAAGTCGCATCCGCACATTTAACAAAAACAAGTATATGAATTACAATATTTACAGTAAATCAAAGGAGGTAAAATATATATGATAGGCGTTATCTACGCTCGATACTCTTCCGATAATCAGAAGGAAGAAAGTATTGACGGTCAGCTCCGTGAATGTAAAGCCTATGCCGAAAAGAACGGCATCCAAATCGTTGATACCTATATCGACAGAGCCTTATCTGCTAAAACCGATAACAGACCGAGATTTCAGCAGATGATTAAGGACAGTGCTTCAAAGCATTTTGAGGTTATTCTTGTATGGAAGCTTGACCGTTTTGCCCGTAACAGATATGACTCGGCTCATTACAAAAATATGCTCCGAAAGAACGGAGTTAAGGTTGTATCTATAACCGAAACAATATCACAAGGCGCAGAGGGTATTCTGCTCGAATCTTTGCTTGAAGGTATGGCTGAATATTACTCTGTTGAGCTTGCAGAAAAGGTTACAAGAGGTATGATGGAAAATGCTCTTAAATGCAAATATAACGGCGGTACCTTGCCGATTGGTTACAAGGTAGATAAAGAGCAGAATTATTTAATTGATGAGGTTACTGCACCTGCGGTAGTTTTAGCTTTCAAGAGCTATGCAGAGGGTATGTCTATGCAACATATTGCAAATATGCTCAATTACCAAGGTGTCCGCACTCATAAGAAAAGCAAGTTAGATGTTGACATTGTTGCCCGTATGCTGCACAACCGAAAATATATCGGTGAATATAAATTTAAAGATGTTATTACACCGGGAGGAATTCCCGCAATAGTTGATAAGGAGTTGTTTGAATTGGTACAGGAAAAAATGAAGCAGAATAAGAAAGCCCCTGCAAAGCACAAAGCGGAAGATGAATATCTTTTGACTACAAAGCTCTATTGCGGCAAGTGTCAGTGTCTTATGGTTGGTGAAAGCGGTACAAGCAGAACAAAGTTTGTACACCGATACTACAAATGTGTGAGTGTTAAAAATCACAAGGGCTGTGACAAGAAAACAGTTAAAAAGGCCTGGATTGAGGATATTGTTGTTGACAGTATCCGCAGACTTATTATGAATGATGAAACCATTGAGTTTTTAACTGACCAAGCTCTTGAAACCTTTAACAAGGAAAGCACCGTTCTCCCCATACTGCAAAAACAATATGCACAAACTCTTACGGCAATCAACAATCTCATTACTGCTATGGAGAAAGGTATCATAACACCTACTACCAAAGAGCGTATGGAAGAGCTTGAAGCGGAAAAGAGTGAGCTTTCAATCAGGATTATGAAAGAGGAAATGTCAAGACCTGAACTTACCCGTGAGGAGATTTTATATTGGTTCTACAAGTTCCGTAAACTCAACCCAAAGAAGCTTGACCACAGAAGAACATTAATAAATAACTTTGTAAACTCAGTATTCTTATTTGAAGACAGAATGGTAATCACATTCAACTTCAAAGACGGTACTGAAACCATAACCTTTGCCGACCTCGAAAAGTCGGCATTGGGTTCGGATTTTAAAGTGTCAGGTGCACCAAGAACTCAGTAGCCAAAAGGTTGCTGAGTTTGTTTTTTTATCTGCTTTTATTATAAGCGAAGGGACTTGAAGCCTAAGAGGGTGAGAAGCGTTAAGAAAACAGTCCGGTGGACTGTTTTTAGCTTCGAAGTCTGAAATCGGGTACCGAATGCGAAGCATTGGGTCGATGAGGACGGTAGATTTGCGAAGCAAAGATACGTCCCGTCTCTCGCACCAAGAACTCAGTAGCCAAAAGGTTGCTGAGTTTGTTTTTTTATCTGCTTTTATTATAAGCGAAGGGACTTGAAGCCTAAGATGGTGAGAGGCGTTAAGAAAATAGTCCGATCCCTCCCTCTAAATTAGAAATATCCGAGCTGATTTTCCTGAATAGGAGGAAAAGGTTCGGATTTTTATTTGTTTTCAGAAAAATTCACAGATTGGGCATTTTTATGCATTATTCTAGATGCTGAAGACAGTTATATCTGGTTTATTTTTATAAATTTTTATTTTTTGCAATATAAGTTGATTTTTACTGTCTTTATAGGTGAAAGGAGGATAAATATGGATGACAAAGATATCATAAAGCTTTATTTTGACCGTTCGGAAAAGGCCATAAGTAAAACATCAGAAAAATACGGCAGGTATCTTATGCGTATAGCAAAAAATATTCTTATCAGCCATCAAGACAGTGAAGAGTGTGTCAACGATACATATCTTAAAGCATGGAACTCCATACCGCCCAAAACACCACAAAGCTTGCGCGCTTATCTTGGCAGAATAACACGGAATTCGGCAATCAACCTTTGCAAAAAACGTACTGCAGAAAAACGTGGCACTTCTGTTGCTGATATTATTTTTTCTGAGCTGGAGGCCTGTATCCCGTCTGAATTAACAGTTGAGAAGGATATTGATGAGAAGTTTCTTATAAGTCTTCTCGAAGATTTTCTAAGGGATCAAAAAGAAAAAAATAGAAATATTTTTGTTCGTAGATATTGGTACTGCGAGTCTCTTTCGCAAATAGCCAAGGATTTGTCTATGAAAGAAAGTACTGTCGCATCCATACTTTACCGTATGAGGCTGAATCTAAAAGAAAAATTAGAGAAAGAAGGGTTAACAGTATGAAGGGTGAGGATTTATTCATTGCTCTCGGAAAAATTGACGACAAGCTTGTCGAAGAAGTGGTACCTGATAAGAAGCATAGCCATCAGAATAGAATAATAAGATGGACTGCCGGCATAGCCGCTTGTATATGTCTGATTATGATTGGTAGTCATATAAGGGATACTTATAAAGATAACAATGTTGAACTTGAAAAGTTAGATGTAAGCTCTATCTTTTTTGAGCCTATGGGCTTGGGATATGAGGGCACCGATGAACTCAGTATTAAGAACTCAGATAATATAAACCCGTGGGTAAAGAATGTCAAACTTGAAACATTACCTGTTTATAAAAATTTGCGTTATAACAACGGTAAGTTATCTCAAAGCTACTATTCAGCAGACGATCTGAAAAAGCGAGCAGAAGACTTTGCAGATCTTATGGGGCTTGACATAATTGGCGGAGAAGTAGTTTCAGGTGAGGAAGAAAAAGACATTTATAATTATATACTGCAGACAGAGCAGGGTCAGATCTCTTCCAATGGTGCAGTTATCAGCTTTAACATAAAAAATGGCTATGAGTATCTGTCATTTGGGCATACCGAAAGTGAAACGGAAAAGGTTAGCGGTATTTACAGAGAGTATACGGTTGACGGAGAATTATTTTCTGAAGAAACACGTTATTATTATAAACACGAAAATCTTGTAGATAACATTATTGCTTTTAATCTGCAAGGTCAATATGAGGCGAAAGGTGAGGCCTATACTAACAACAGGAGTTATGACTTTGTATCGTCATCAATAAATTTGGGCGACTATCCGATAATCAGCTGGCAGGATGCAGAGGAAAAGCTTCTTAAAGGTGAATATGTTTCCTCGGCAGATGAAAGTCAGGTTATAGGCGGTAAGCTCTCAAAAGAGGCAATAGCGGATGTAGACCTTATTTATTACACTAATGGCAACCCTGAATTGTATTTACCATACTACAGATTTTTTGTTAATTATTATTCTTCCAACTTGGCTAATGAGAGATACGCTTACTTTTATGTATGTGCAGTGTCT
>JAFZFT010000076.1 GCA_017555765.1 Clostridia bacterium
GACGATATATGAAACAGAAAGGAATTCGAAGTCTGTATCGATAATCTGCTCGAGGAACCATATCATAAGGTTGAGAAGTACCACGAGAGCGAGCATAGCCGCATATTTATATGAGCCAAGCTTTTTGCGGATAATCGCATAGGCAACGAAGCCGACCATAAGAGCAAAGTAAACGACGAGATAAACAAGATATAGCACATGAAGGTCGCCGTAGACCTTTTCAAGTCTTGCCGTACCGTTTTCTATAACGAGGCTTACCTCTTTATAGTATATGTCGAGCCAGCCTCCGCTTGCAGCAAGAAGGAACACAAGACATCCGATAACAACGGCTGCCGTTACGGTAGCCCTGCTGAGCTTTATTCTGCATACACCCGCTATTGACATAAACATACAAAGAGGGAGAAATACCGAACCGAGGTAGGAGATTCGGTTTGCCCACAGTGCACCCTCAAGGCTGAGTGATGAGGAAAGCATAAAATATCCTGCATTGACAACAGATACCGCAACAAAAAGCAGCATCAGCCACTTTTCTCTGCTCTTTGACATAAAGCGGTAGCCGAAAGTGAGAACAAGGGAAATCAGGGCGACTATACCGTAAACAAAGGTGAGTCTGATATTGTATGCTGTTGTGCCGCCGTCGGCAGATGCGCCGAGACTCATAAAAGAGGTACAGTAAAATACGAAAAGAATTGCCGCCGAGAAAACTGTCGGTTTAAGAAGTAATTCTTTTTTATTCATTCTCAGCCTACAAATCTGCCCATAAGCTCGGAGCCCTTCTCAATGAAGTTGCCTGTAGCCTTAGCCGTTTCCTCGTTGATTGTCTCAACGCCCTCGACGGGAGCATTCTTATGATAAATCATATAGGGAACTGCATCTCTTGCGTGAGTTTTTGTAACGATAGGTGTGGGGTGGTCGGGAAGAATCATAATCTTATAATCATCGTACTTTTCAAGTCCCTCAAGAAGGATTGAAAGCACCTTTTCATCGATAAGCTCAATAGCGCGTACCTTGTTTTCGGGCTCGTTTCTGTGACCGCATTCGTCGGGAGCTTCAATGTGGATGTAAACGAAGTCCTTGCCGCTCTCGAGCTCCTCAAGAGCGCACCTTGCCTTGCCCTCAAAGTTTGTGTCGATATAGCCGGTTGCACCCTCCACATCGGGAGTTGACATACCTGCGCTGATGCCTATACCCTTGAGAAGGTCAACAGCGGAGATAACACTGCCCTTGAGTCCGTAAAGGCTTTCAAATGAGGGAAGGATAGGCTTGTTGCCCTCACCCCAGAGCCAGATTGAATTTGCGGGACGCTTGCCCTCAGCAATTCTCTTAAGGTTTACGGGGTGGTCCTTGAGTACGTCATAGCTCTTCTTCATCATAGCCACAAGCTCAGCGGCATTCTCGCTCTTTGAGAGGTAGGGGCCTACAACTCTGTCGCTGATGTCGTGGGGCGGGGTCATATCACCGAGGTCGGTTGTGCCCTCGCGTACTGTCAGACAGTGACGGTAGCTGACACCGCTGTAATAGGTGTACTTCTCGTTGCCGAAAACCTCCTGCACTGTCTTGATAAGCTCTGCAGCCTCAGCAGTACTGATATCACCTGCTGAATAGTCGACCATTGTCTTATCCTCATAATTTTCCTCGTCGGAGAGGGTTACAACGTTACAACGGAGTGTAACATCATCGTCAAGAAGCTTTACACCGATGCTTACTGCCTCAAGAGGTGAGCGGCCGGTATAATACTTGAGAGGGTCGAAGCCCATAACGCTCATATTTGCAACATCGCTGCCGGGCTTGAGTGTATCGTCAACGGTTTTTACAAGACCTACCTCACTCTTTTTTGCAAGAGAGTCAAAAAGAGGCTTGTTTGCACACATCATAGGAGTTTTGCCGTCAAGTGCAGGTACGGGATAGTCTGCCATACCGTCATAAAGAACAACTACATATTTCATTTTATTTCATCCTTTCGGTTAATTTCATATTAAAATTATATCAGTATTTTACTTAATGTCAATAGCGACGGAAAGGGAAGTGGCTTGGTTTTTTATGTATATTCCTTGTATCGGGGGTAAAACTATGGTGAAAATAGCTTAAATTTTATTTCAGTCTCCGCTTACCTTTAATCAATTATCCAATTCCTAAATAATAACAACAATTTTTAATAAAAGTCTTGACTTTTTTTTCTTTCTGGTTTAAAATATAGCACGTTGTAAAAATATGATCCATTAGCTCAGCCGGCAGAGCACTTGACTTTTAATCAAGGTGTCCGGAGTTCGAATCTCCGATGGATCACCAAAAATCCAAGTCTGATGACTTGGATTTTTTATTTTATCTGCATATTTTCTTTACTTGCAGAGATAAACTTGCTATAATAGCTCCGAGGTGAAAATACGATGAAAAAATATATTAAATTTATATCTGCGGCTCTCATTATGCTTTTTATCTTCTCCGCTTGCTCAATGCCCCACAGTACCGAGGGGGCAGTACTCTCAAACAAAAATGCGGATGAAAATACAGTGAAGCTCTATGAATACATCTGCTCACTCAACGGAAAGAAAATCCTTTCAGGTCAGCAGGAAAGCACCTGGATGGGCTCCGACGATTACGAATTCGAATATCTTTATGAAAAAACAGGCAAAACGCCCGTAATAAGAGGCTTTGACTATATGAACGATGATTTTGCGGGCGTAAACGAAAGAGCAACCGAATGGTACGAAAAGGGCGGTATTGTCACTATCTGCTGGCACTGCGGAAGTGATTTCAGCGGTGAATGGAAGGATTCAATGGAGGATGTTGTCCCTGATTGGGATAAGATGCTCACCGAGGGTACCGAGGAGTACGACACTATGATAGCGGGTATGGATAAAGCGGCGGCTGCTCTTAAGGCGCTCGCTGATAAGGGTATTCCCGTACTGTGGAGACCCTTCCACGAGTTTGACGGCACCTGGTTCTGGTGGGGAAAATGCACTCCCGAGCAGTTTGTCACCATGTGGCGTATAATGTATGAGCGCTATACGGACTACTGGCAGCTCAACAATCTTATCTGGGTACTCGGCTTCTCTGATCAGGGTACGGACAGCGAGGCAAGATATGTTGGTGATGATTACTGCGATATAATCGGTGCAGATACCTATCACATAGAGAATAACCGTGAGATTTACAAGAAGATGAAGGCAATCACTGATGCACCCAAGCCCTTGTGCCTTCACGAGTGCGGAGAAAATCCGTCACTCATTGAGCTTAATTATACTCCCTGGAGCTTCTTTATGACATGGCATACGGAGTATCTTACAGACACAAATACAGACGAAGCACTTTATGAGCTTTACAATTGCGAATATGTATTGACGCTTGATGAAATCAAATAAAAAAGCAAGGGGCTTTTAGTCCCTTGCTTTTTTGCTAATCCCTAATCCCTAATCCCTAGTCCTTCGCACTTATTGCACCGGATTAACCGTAATTGATTCAATCTGCGGAGCGAAGGTCTCTCTGCCGTCGAAACGGATATTACCGCTTGAGGAAAGAGTAACTGTGTTTTCGCCCTCGTTGAGGTCGAGTGAGAAGGTCATTGTTTTATAGGTGTAACGGCTATAGGTGTTTCTGCAGAAGATATCCTGGCTTTTGCCGTTAGCTTCAACTGTGAGGAGTGCCTCGATGAGGTCTACATTGTAATCGTGGTAGCCGCCCTCCTGATTGTTTGCATAGCTGAGAGTAACGCGGTATGTACCCTTCTTGGGTGTATTTACGGTAAACTGAGCCTTGCCGCCTTCACTTGAAATGCCGTCAATGTACTTTGTGCCGTATTTATCTGTACTGAGTACTGCACTGCCCTGAAGTGTGAAGTCTTCAGCGGTGAAAACCTGAGCGGGGAGCGCTTCTGCGTCATTGTAGATAATAACTGTACCGCACTCAATGTTTGTTTCAAGCTGATTGAGACCGCGTCTTAAGTAAACGGTGGTCATACCGTCAAGGTATACTCTTATGCCGTCGATTGTAGCGTAGGTCTTTTCGCTTGCACATATATTATAGTATCCGTCAGCGGGAGCAACTGCGATGTATTTTCTGTTTCCGTCCTCGAGAAGGGTAATTCTGTCCTTTTCTGTGTGAGGAGTGAGAAGTGCACTGTCGAGTACGTATGTGCCCTCGCCGTGGAAGAATTCTATTGTGTGAATACCCACGCAAAGGTCAAGCTGAATAGTATAAGAATCGGTGTATTCGCTCTTTATTGTGTTGAGGAGAAGGATTTCCTGCTTTTCACCGTCAACGCTGAGGATTGCCTTTGTGAAGTCTCTGTCATCAGTTGTTCTGCCGTCATTTGAGTTGCCGAAGATTACAGTGAAATCGTAAAGTCCGCTCTGTGAAGCAGTTACCTTGATTCTTACTCCGTCGCCCTCGTTTTCGAGACCGCCTACCATACCTGAGGTTTCACCTGTTGTTGCATAGGCACTGTCATAGGTATAAGCACCGCCGAGAAGCTTGCCTTCTTCAAATTCGTATCTTACGGGAAGAGCTGTGTTTCTCACGGGAGTAATATCACCCATAGCCCTTTCAACTGTGATGAAGTATACTGCATCATCGTCAATAGCGGGAAGATTTACTGTAAGACTGCCGAGAGAGGGTGAGGCGTTGTATTTTCTTACTGTAACGGGGCTTGAAACTATACCTGTAAGACCCTGATAGTAAACGGCTTCAACAGTAACGGTTACATTCTTGCCGAGGTCTGTTTCGCCGAGGTTTTTAATCTTAACCTGCTGTCTCTTGCTGCTGCCGGTAACAATCATATCGATAGCCTGATTATTGCTTCTGAGAGCGGCGATGCCGTCAAGTCTCTTCCAATAATCGTACTCGTTCTGACTTTTGCTTGTTACCTCAAGAAGCTGACCCTCAAGCTCGGCATACTTTCTGTAAAGCCACCAGTTTGAGTTGGGTGAGTTATCGTCAGCAGCGGTGTCATTGAGGTTATTGGCAAGTCTCCAGAATGCCATATTGCCGTAAACTCCGCTCTTTTCCATAGCGATTATGTAGTGGAGCATTGTTGCGGGATTACCGCAGTCCTCCATTGTGCCGTACTCTGTTACGATAATGGGGAGAGTATCAACACCGAGGTCGTTTTCGATGCGTCTGTAGTCCTCAACGTGCTTGTGCCAGTCGGGAATTGACCACCAAGCAAGCTCGTGATAAATCATAATCTCGGGTACGCAGTCATTTTCTGCGCAGTAGGTCATAAAGTCTTCGATTTTTGTTGTTTCATAGTCGCAGTAGCCGGGGCCGCCGATTTTAGCATTGGGGTCGATGGACTTTACAAAATCGTAGGTCATTTCCCATGCCTTATAGAAGTTAGTCTTGCCGATTTCATCGAAATGTACGTTGCCGTCGATGTAATTGCCAAACCAGATTGCATTGTCGCATTCGTTGAAGATGCAGTAAACAAGCTTATCCGCATAGGGAGCTGTCATAAGAGTTTTAACCTTTTCCTCAACGATGGGGAAATATGTTTCTGTGAGATAGGTCTCCCAGTTATATGTACCTGCGGCTCGCATATCCATAATTTCCTTATGGCAATAGTACCAGGTGCTGAAGGAGTCCTGAAGGTAAACAACATTGTAGTCGGTTTCATCAAGCTGGGTATAGATATGGTTGATATCTCCCGTGGGGTGCTGAAGACCGTCGGGTACCTTCTGAGAAACGGAGGCTATATCAAGGCTTTCGGTAAGTGCCTTTGAGGGTACACCCTCTTCAGCTAGACCGTAAAGGAAGCCTGTTGCCTTTGTTGATACCTCGCCCTGAGTCTTTGCCGCATCAACTGTGAGTGTGGGTACCCAAGCGATAGGCAGAGCCTCGAAGAAAAGGATGATTGTTGTAATAAAAGCGGTTATGGTCGAAAAGAATCCTGACATAAGCTTTTTCCTCCTATACAATATATACATTGCTATTTTATCATTAAATGAAGGGTACTTGCAAGTGGCTCTTATCACGAAAAAAGGGAGAATGTTTTTAGTGATTCTACACAAAGCGGTGCTGTTGATTTTCTTTCGTACTTTTTGTATAATATTAACGGAGGCGATTATATGAAGAACATTAAAATCACCGCAATCCGTAAGGCAAGGTATGATGACCTTATAGAAAAATACGAAAACCCCATTGATCACCCTTGCGATATCGAGGAGGGTCAGGTGTTTATTGCTGAGGGTTGGAAAAGACCCGAGGGCTTCTGCGAAAGTGCCTGGGAAAGTATATCTCCCTTTGTGATGACCCTTGCATATGGTGGAGAAAACATATACGACGGCTGGATGAAAAACAGAAAATCGGCAATGATAAGCTGTAACGACGGATTTCGCCCCGTGAGTTTCTATATTGAAGTTATGGAGGAATAACGATGCTAAAATTTATTTGCTACCCCAAATGCACTACCTGTCAGAAGGCGGAAAAATGGCTTAAGGAAAACGGAGTACAGTATGAGCTCAGAAATATCAAGGAGGACAATCCGACCTATGACGAGCTTTTGTTATGGTACGGGAAAAGCGGCGCTGAATTAAAGGGATTCTTTAACACCTCAGGTCTTCTTTATAAGTCAATGGAGCTCAAGGACAAGCTTCCCGCTATGAGCGACGAAGAAAAAATAAAGCTTCTTGCTTCTGACGGTATGCTCGTTAAAAGACCGCTTCTTATCGGTGAGGATTTTGTGCTCATCGGCTTCAAGGAAAAAGAGTGGGCGGATAAGCTTTTATAAAATGTCGGTTACGGAGAAGAAAATCTTATAAAAGACTTGATTTTCTTCTCTGTTTATGTTATCATATTCTCCGCTTGTTAAACGTAATAAAAAGTGAGATGCTTTATTTTGGTCATGCAGCAGTGGGTTCTGTGCGACAGTACGCCGCGAACCATGTCAGGCGGGAAACCGAGCAGCATTAAGGGGAATGTCTGTGCGACACAGTCAAAGCCTGTTGCTGTATGACCAAGGGAAAGCATCTTTTTGTTTTAAGCGGAGCTTAAAACAAAATGCAGAATGTAAAATTCAAAATGCAGAATGGCGGGGAGCTTCGCTCCGGAATAATCCGCTTCTACGGTGGTGAAGAAACAACATTCTACCCGCCGGGTTTAAAGATTAAACCTTAGGGTTTATTTTTATTATCAATACTCTTATTGTTTTATAAAGCCTGTCTTATGCAGGTACAATCTGACAATCATATATATGGTCGGTTGCGACCATAATTCTGCATTCTGCATTCTGCATTTTGCATTTAAAAGGGAGGTTTAAAATGTACCAGGTATTATACAGAAAATACAGACCCAGAGTTTTCAGTGACGTTGTGGGTCAGAAGCATATTACTGATACTCTTTCGAAGGAAATCGAAACGGGTAAGCTCTCCCATGCCTATCTTTTCACAGGCTCAAGAGGTACGGGTAAAACCACCTGTGCAAAAATACTTTCAAAGGCGGTCAACTGCCTTAATCCCATAAACGGAAACCCTTGTAACGAGTGTGAAATCTGTAAGGGACTTGACAGTGGAGCAATCCTTGATGTTGTTGAAATCGACGCCGCAAGTAACAACGGTGTTGAGAATATCCGTGACATCCGTGAGGAGATAAACTTCACTCCCGCCGCTTGTAAATACAGAGTGTATATCATCGACGAGGTGCATATGCTCTCAATGGGTGCCTTCAATGCTCTTCTCAAAACCCTTGAGGAGCCTCCCGCACACGTTAAGTTTATCCTTGCGACCACCGAGGTGCATAAGCTTCCCGTAACCGTTGTGTCACGCTGTCAGCGCTTTGACTTCAAACGTGTTACTCCCGAGGCTATGAGTGAAAGAATGAATCTCATTGCCGAAAGTGAGGGCTTCACTCTCGAGGGCGAGGCGGCTTCACTTATTGCTAGAATTTCCGACGGCGGTATGCGAGATGCACTTTCTCTTCTTGACCAGTGTACGGGTCACACCAAAAATATCACTGCCGAAACAGTACTTTCCGTTGTGGGTATGACGGGCAAGGACCATCTTTTCTCTCTTGCCGAGACAGTACGCAACAAGGATTCAGCCAAGGCTCTTGAAATTATCAGCAAGCTTTACGGCGATTCCTGCGATATGGAAAGACTCGCAAGTGAAATGATAAACCATTACCGCAATCTTATGATTGTCAAAACAGTAGGCAGCAGTGAGGGTCTTATCGTCTGTACCGATGATGAGCTCCGACAGTATAAGCAGCAGAGTGCGGGTTATACTCTTGAAAACATACTTTACTGTATGGGACTTCTTCAGGACTGCGCGGCTGATATGAAAAGGGGAGTAAACCGCCGTATTGAGATGGAGATGGCCTTCATCAAAATGGCAAATCCTCTTATGAGCGACACAAACGAAGCACTTCTTGCGAGAATTGCAGATATAGAATTCGCCCTTAAATCAGGCAGCTTTACACCGGGCAAGGCTGAAGCAAGACCTCAGGAGACAGTACCTGCTCCCGCACCCAAGGCGGCTGTATCCTATGCGCCCGCTCCTTCTGTTCCCGTTGCGGCTACTCCCGCAGTACCCGAAAAGAAAGAAGAGCCTAAGTCGACAGTACAGTCAACTGCATTTGATGTACCCGCTCCCGAGTACGAAATGCCCACGCCCTCATTTGCAGAAAGCACCGAGCCTGCTCCTGCGCCTGAGGAGCCGCCTGTAAGCGGCAATGAGGATTTACCCTGGGCGGAGGTGCTTAGCGAAATTCTCAGGACAAATCCGCCACTCTGGGGTATTCTCAACGGCTCTGAGGGTTATATCAACGGCGATTACGTACTCATAAAGAGTGACAACCCGACCTTAAGCGAGTTCATCAAAAAGGACGGCAACTCACGTACAGTCAAGGAAGCGGTACTTCGCATCACAGGTAAGAGATACCGCCTCGGACTTACAAAGACCGCGGCTCCCAAGGCGGCGGCAGCACCCAAGAGAGACCCCCTCGAGGACCTTATCAGCAAGGCGGGTTCAATGGGTATAAATGTTGACATAAGATAATTATATAAGTATAATTAAAGATAAAAAACGACTATAATATAAAGGAGTAACGAATTATGAAAGCAAGAATTCCCGGTCAGGGCGCAGGCGGCGGTCAGGCAGCTATGATGAAAAAAATCCAGGAAATGCAGGCTCAGATGGAGCAGAAGCAGGCAGAGGTTGAAGCAAGCGAATTTACCGCTTCAGCAGGCGGCGGAGCAGTTGAGGTTACAGTAAATGGTGCTCACGAGGTTAAGAGCATCAAGATGCAGCCCGACGTTATCGACCCCGATGATGCAGATATGCTTGCAGACCTTATCATTGCCGCAACAAACGAGGCTATGAAGAAGGCTGACGATGCTATGAATCAGGCAATGCAGTCAGCTCAGGGCGGACTTGCAGGTCTCAACCTTCCCTTCTGATGGCGAGATACAGTGTAAATTCACTTGCGAGGCTGGTCGAGCATTTTGAGCGTATGCCCGGTATCGGTCATAAGAGCGCTCAGAGACTGGCCTTCTATGTGCTCAATTTAAAAAAAGAGGAAGCGGAGGATTTCGCAAACGCAATCCGTACCGCTCACGAAAAAATCAAGAAATGCACACGCTGCTGCAATCTTGCCGAGGATGAGCTGTGCTCCCTTTGTAAGGATAGCGGCAGAGACGAAAGTGTTATCTGCGTGGTCGAGGACCCGAGAGATGTTATGGCCTTCGAGCGTACTCACGAGTACGACGGCACATATCACGTGCTTCACGGCGTAATTTCACCTATGAACGGTATTGGCCCCGAGGACATCACTGTCAAAGAGCTTCTTGCAAGAACAGGCGACGACAAGGTGAAGGAGGTCATTATGGCGACCAACCCCACTGTTGAGGGTGAGGCTACGGCTATGTACATATCCCGCCTTCTCAAGCCTATGGGCATAAAGGTGAGCCGTCTTGCCTACGGCATCCCCGTCGGTGCAGACCTTGA
>JAFZFT010000077.1 GCA_017555765.1 Clostridia bacterium
TACCGGCGGACTTCTTTCCCAGGAAAGCGTTGACGGTATCCTCGACCTTTGTAACGGCAAGAAGGGCGGCTTCAAGAGAATTATCAACGGATTTAAGAAATAATCAAAAAGCTCTCCGCGAAAGGGTGTTGCGCTCAGGGATTTAACAGGTTTAAATCCACTCTTTTCCGCTTATACTTCACGAAAAAACCTCACAAGGCGTCAGCCTTGCGAGGATTTTGCATTTTGTCTAACCGAAAAACAATTGAATTTAAACTGCCGAAGGCACCTGAATCATAATTATTTTGGATGCAGAAAAAGGCAAAATGCGCAGGAATACTCGCGTATTTCAAGCATTTTAACGCATTTATGTGCCGAAATAATATGATTAAGGCTATTAAATCCCTAAGCACAACACCCTAAAGCGGGGAGCTTTTTGATTAGGGACTAGGGATTAGGGACTAGTTGCTGACTTCGTCAGCAGTGAAATATCTGCTTTGCAGATGTGAAATACGCCTTCGGCGCGTGAAATCCACGCGCTGCGTGGGTGAAATATTTTCCTTCGGAAAATGTTAAGGTGTTGCGCAAAACAAAAACCTTACCCGCTGCGGAAACTGCAAACGGAGGGCGGGTAATCTGTCAGGGCGTAGTAGGATTTAATAATATCTATCTTTCTCAGCGTATATCACTGCTGGCTCGCTTCCGCAGTTTGCTGTTGGAGGCGTACTACACATATATTTAAATATGTCGAGCCGTGTCTATAAAAAAAGAGCGCTTTGCATCCTTTGTCGCTCAGGACAAAGGATGTGCCATAGCGGCATGAGCGTTACCACGGAATGTGTATCATTGAAACATTAAGATGAAAAAAGTAGACGGTTCCTCCTACATATCTCTGCTAATCCCTATTCCCTCCCCTTAGTTCTTTAAAACAAAAAAAATCTTAAAATATATTATATTTAAGTCAAAATCACAAAAAGCATTGCAAAATTAACCGTAAGGTGTTAAAATATTTTAAACGGAAAATTTTTATAAGGAGAAAATATTATGGAAAAGTTTGACATTATCGTTGTCGGTGCTTCAACAACAGGTGCATGGTTTGCCCGTCAGATGGCAAAAAGAGGACACAGCGTTCTTGTAATCGAGAAGAACGAAAAGGAAAATGTATCAAGAGAGTACGACATTTTCCATATGCCCAAAAAGGAAATGGAGCGTTCAGGTCTTGAGATTCCCTCAGCGGATGAAAAGGATTTCGGCTTCACCTTCGACGGTGGTCCCATGCTTTCACCCTACGGCAACTATCCCAAGAAGAATGTACCCGCAGGTATTATCGGCTTACATAAGCACGATTACATTATGAGAATGAACAAGTACGCAGAGGACGAGGGCGCAAAGATTATCTTCGGTGCAACCTTCGTTGACTTCGTAAAGGACGAGTGGGGTAAGGTCTGCGGTGCAAAGTATAAGACCGCAGAGGGTGAATTTGAGGCTGAAGCAAAGCTTGTTGCTGACTGCTCAGGTATCCCCGCTGTTGCAAGAACAAAGATGCCCGACGATTCAACCGTAGAAAACTACAAGCTCACTCCCGAGGATATTTTCTACGTTGTTATCTATTATGTTGTATATGACAGTCCCGACGTTGACCCCGAGGCTCTTCACGCCTCATTCCTCAACTATAAGGCAGTATGGTCAGCACCTTCAGGTAATCCCCGTGGTGCAATTCTCGGTATCGGCGGTAACTACAGCTATGCTTATGCAGAGGAAATCTTCAAGCAGTGGCAGAAGAATGTACCCTGGCCCAGATATACAGTGGAAAAGGCTGAGAGAGGTATGACTCCCTACCGCAGAAGTGTATACTCCTTCGTTGATAACGGCTTCATTGCAATGGGTGACGCAGGCTGTATGACAAAGCCCACCTGTGGCGAAGGCTGTACCTCATCACTCGTACAGGGACAGATTGCCGTTGACGTTATCGATGAGCTTCTCAAGGCGGGCAAGCCTCTTACAAGAGACAATATGTGGCCCATCAACAAGAAGTATATGGAAGCACAGGGTATTGCCTTCGACTCAATGAGACCTCTTCTCAAGGGCGTTGTATCAATGAGCTTTGACGAAGCTGAGTACCTTTTCAAGAAGGATGTTATCTTCTCAACAAAGATTCTTGGCGGCGGCGGAGAAGACCTCGAGCTTACTCCCGCTGACATTGCACAGCTCGTTGCAGGTATCGGCGGCGCAGTTGTGAAGGGCAAGCTCAAGCCCGCTACAGTCAAGAAGATTGTTACAGGTCTTCTTCAGAGCATGGAGGTTACAAACCTCTACAAGCAGTATCCCGAAACTGCAGAAGGCTACTGGAAGTGGAAGGAAAAGGCTGACGCTCTTTGGGAAAAGATTGGCCCCATGAGCGACATCTGCGACCAGGAGGTAGTCAAGAGACTCGGAATTAAATAATTCGCAATTCGCAATGCGCGATGCGCAATCGCGGGTAACGTGAGTAGTGACGGAAAAGTTATGCCCGCCAAGGAAGGCATTACCACTTGCCTCTCTCTATGGGAGAGGTGTCCGTAAGGACGGAGAGGGCAAATCTCTCACCGTTTCTACCCGCAAAAAAATATACTCTCGTAGGGTACGCCCCGTGTGGCGTACCCTTTTAATGTTTAATAGAAAAAGGCATAGTCGGATAATAAACAACTATGCCTTTTAATTTATTCTGTATTACTTTAATGTGTGATGAAAATTCAGCGTTTTGCAACAGATACAAGCATTGTTTCACCAAACCAGAAAGAAGGACTTCCGAATATCTCTTCGAGCTTGTCAAGAGCATAAGTCATCCATTCAAGCTCGTTTTTAATGTCGATGTTATACGGATCTTTTTCAAGCTCTTTTTTGTAGTACATAGTGCGCAGAGAAAAACGCATTCTGTATAGTGACATACGCTCGTCATAGTTCATTTCTGAGGTGTTGATAAAATTACCGAATACCTTTATGTCTGTGTATCCTGTTGATTCCAGATAGTGATGCATCTTTCTACCGATGAATCTATCGTCAATGCCGGGTGCTTTCAGATATCTGTCGCACAGCTTTTTAACAAAATTATTATCACCGTATGATATATATGTTCCTTCGTCGGACTGCCTGAATATGACATATCCGTTGCTTTTCAGGCAAGATCTGAGGTTTCTTAGTGCCTTCAGCGGGTCTTTGACATGCTGAAGCACATAGGCTCCGAAAATAACATCAAAATTATCTATTCCATACTTATCCATCAGCATTTCCATCTCATCCTCAAAATCTTCAGACAGAAGATCGAGCTGCTCATAATGAGCGTTCGGATCATCGTTCAACTGCCTTGCTTTTTCAAGAACCTCCTCGGAAATATCAATACCGACTATAACCTTGTTGGGAAAGTCTGCAAACCTGTCCCGCCCTACGACCCCGTAACCGCATCCTGCGTCCAATATGTAAACGGTGTCTTTGTCTTTAAGTTTTTCTTTAACATAGTTAACACCCATCATGTCACTTGGTCGCATTGCTTCACCTTGAATTTTAAGACGCTTGTATTCTCCTTTGAAGGTGGAATCGTAATAGGAAGCACGTTTGATGGTGAATTCGGGACTTGTAGGTTCTCTGCTAACTTCAATACGGTCAGATTCTTCTGATTCCGTTGATTCATTCCTTGGTTGGTTTTGGATTGCGCGCAGAACAAATTCTCCTACGGTTTCTGCTGAAACTTTATTCATAGAGAAGGATTGATAGTGCCTTAAGGCTGTAGGAACCTTCGAAAGGGGTATATCCCCTATATAGGTGATTATGGATCCGGAAACTATGTTGGAAAGAATATTCTGTTGGTAAGTATGCCACTCATATTTGCACCACTTTGAGGTGAGATACTCACTATTGCTTCCCAACACAACCATCATCTTGACTTCGTCAAGTGCATCGTCTATAACATCTTTATAAGCCGATTCTCCGAACTCAAGGAGTGTAACATTACTGTAAAATGTTTTTATTCCTTTTTCGCTAAGATATCGGTAGAGATCTTCGGCAAACTTTTTATCACAGGTATCCGTGCCGTTGTCTGTGTTTTTGAATGATATAAAAACTTGATAATCCATAAGTCCTCCTTACATCTCAGCCTGATAGGATTATTATAATATAAAAAGCGGAAAAAAACAATATCTTTGTCGCAGAATTGTATAACAAGGATTTGCATCTGCCTGAAATATAAAAGCTGTCGGATTTCTTCCGACAGCTTTTGGTTTACTGTTTACCGTTGTATATTCAGGGAACGGATATCATTGAAAAAAGGCACTCTTGTCGTAGACAAAAGTGCCTTTTTTCTGGCGGAGAAGAGGAGACTCGACAGCAAATGCTGTCGCATATCCGATTTTATGTCCGTCAGCCTTTGCTGACACAAAGCCTGACATGGACGGTTTACGGAGTTCGAGTCTCTCAAAAATATAGTTTAAAAAAAGAAAAATGCACAACTGTTAAGCTGTGCATTTCCTTGGCGGAGAAGAGGAGACTCGAACTCCTGCGCCGGTTACCCGACCTACGCCCTTAGCAGGGGCGCCTCGTCACCAACTTGAGTACTTCTCCATGGTGTCGATAAAAAAATCGCTATAAATAAAAAAATGGCGGAGAGAGTGGGATTCGAACCCACGGTACGCAGGACGTACGACGGTTTTCAAGACCGTTCCGTTATGACCACTTCGGTATCTCTCCATAACTGCCCGATAATATTATCACAATAAAAGGCACTTGTCAATAGTTTTTTGCAAAAAAACTTTAAAATCTTTTGGTGTTATAAATCTGTACTTTCCCTTATTAAAAATATAAGAATAGATAATTAGAAAATATTAAAATTAACAGACACATATGGCAATTTCGTATATCAGGGTTTAGAATAAATACATAGTTGTTATCAACTAAAAGGAGAGAGAAAAAATGGAGACAAAAGAAGAAATCAGGAATGAAGAAACCACGGAGAAAAAAGAAGGAAAGTCAAAGAAAAAAGGCATTGGCAAAAAGGTACTGCTGAGTATTGTTGCCATTTTCCTTGCGGGAATAGTTTCCCTTTCGCTTCTTTCAAGGTTTTATTATCACCGCTCACTTATGTCAACCTTCGTTGAGATTTTCCTCAGGGTTGTGGATAGAAACTCACTTTACTGCGACGAGGAAAAGTGCGGAAACAACATTGCCGAAAAAACAGTAACCAACCTTCAGGACGTAGTTGCACCCGACAAAAAGGCATCCATAAGAAGTACCCACGAAAGCGGTATGCAGGTGTTTTACATCAACGAGGAAGCCGATAACGATGGCGTACTCATATACCTTCACGGCGGTGCATATCTCAACCCGCCGGCTTCACAGCATTGGGGCTTCTGGGACAAGCTTTCCCGAGAGGCGGACATAACTATCATTGCGCCGATTTATCTCAAGTGTACCAACTATACCGCAGAGGAATCCCACGCAGCAATGATGGACTTCTACCTTAATACTGTCGAAAAGTACGAGGGCAAGAAAATTTACATCGGTGGAGATTCCTCCGGCGGAGGCTTTGCACTCAGCCTTGCCCAGCAGCTTCGTGAAAAGGATACTGTTCAGCCCTCAGAGATTATTCTTATCTGCCCCTGGGTCGACCTTACAATGACCAACCCCGATATGGAGGACTATTACGAAATCGATGCAATGCTCGGTAACCTCTGCTGCTCGGATATGATTACCGAGCTCTGGAGAGGCGACAAGGAGCTTACAGACCCGATGATAAGCCCTCTTTTCGGTACCTTTGACGGTCTCGGTGACATCACACTCTTCATCGGTACAAGAGAGGTGCTCTACCCCGACACAATACTTCTTTATGAAAAGATGGTTGAAGCGGGTGCAGACGTAACCCTTCACGTCAAAGAGGGTATGAGCCACGTTTACCCCATATTCCCCATCCCCGAGGCAACAGAGGCAAGAGGAATTATAGCGGACATCATTAAGTAATGCGCAATGCGCAATGCCCAATTCGCAATTCGCAATGCGCAGAACCTCTCCGTCACCCTTGCGGGCGACACCTCTCCTTTCAAGAGAGGCAAGTTTAAGGTTTGCACCTCCGGTGCTACTACATCGCAATCGCGGGGGACGTAGTCGGTGACGGCAAGACTCTGCCCGCCGCGTAGGGTACGCCCCGCGTGGCGTACCCTTTCTATATTTAACCGCATCGTAGGGACACGGCTTGCCGTGTCCTTATTTATATCTGCCGTTCAGTTATTTCTTCTCGCAATATCTGTCGCAGGCTTCGCTGGCGGAATAACGGGTTTTGACCATAGGGTAAATGCAATGCCCGCAAGCTGTTTTTATATATTCACTTTTTATTTTGACATAATGCTGACAAAAATATTTGCACGATTCACAGGTTAGTTGCTTCATAATAATTCTCCTTAAAACGTATTGTAACATTTGTGCTACAAGAGCATTATATAACAGTTGTGTTACAAAGTCAATAGTTAAGTATCATTTGTGTTACAATTTGTTATATAAAAAGGGGGATACAAATTATGATTTTTAATCAACGGGCAAGAAATTTAAGAGAAGATATGGATCTGTCACAGGAATATATCTCACAAAAATTAGGTATAAGCAGAGCAACGGTAAACAGATACGAAAACGATAAATATGAACTTAAATTAAGCTATGCAATCGAATTGGCGAAAATATACAATGTGTCTCTTGATTATCTTACAGGTCTGATTGACGAACCCAAACCATTATACGATGAAATATAATTAACTTAAATCAACAACAAAGGGAGACAACTATGCTCAACCTTGCAAAAAAAATCGGACTTGATGAAAAGCTCATTTCAAGGCTCGGTACTATGAACGAAAAGGAAAAATCAAAATCCGAAGCTCTCACCGCAAAATGTCTTGAGGGTGATTTTTCCTGCCTTAAAAGGGAAAGCTATATCATTCGTCTTGCGGTTGTGCTTATGTGTGCTTTGACCGTCCGTGAAAAGTATGCCGAAAAGGGTATATCCGACGAAATATTTCTTCATACTATGTCTGATATTAAAATATGGTGTGAAAATACGGATAACAAGGGAATAAAAAACTATGGATGGCTGAAAAATCACCTGAAGCTTGAGCTTTTCCGTCTTGGCAGATTGCAGTTTCAGCTTTACGAGTGTAAAAACAAGACTCTCAACTACAAAAAGCTACCCTTTCCTTACGGTGAAAGAGTGATTTATGTCCATATTCCTCAGGGTGAAAAGCTCGACAGAGAAAGGTGTATTGAGTCCTTCCGTATGGCTGAGGAGTTTTTCAAAAAGTACTTTCCCGAATATGAGTACCGCTGGTACTTCTGCGAAAGCTGGCTTCTTTATGAAGGCAATAAGGATTTTATGTCAGAGGACAGTAATATTCTCGCATTTGCGGCTTTGTTTGACCACTGCTACAGCATAAAGGTTGACGTGCAGACAATCGAGAGAGTTTTCGGCAAAAGAAGGCTCCTTAAAAGGAGTTATCCCGAGAAGACGAGTCTTCAGAGAGGGCTTAAAAAGTATATGCTTTCAGGTGGCAGAGCGGGAGTAGGGATATGTGTTGCAGAGCGCAAGGTTTTTCTTGACTAGTGCAAATAAATAATATATAATTGAATTTAATAAATTATATTCAGGAGGAGTAAATATGGCATTCTTAACCGATATCGAAATAGCTCAGCAGTGCGAGATGAAGCACATCACAGAAATCGCAAAAAAAGCTGATGTTGATCTTAAATATATTGAACAGTACGGTAACTACAAGGCAAAAATCGATCTTTCACTTCTTAACGACTCAAAGGATAAGAAGGACGGTAAGCTTATTCTTGTTACTGCAATCACACCTACAGCGGCAGGTGAAGGTAAAACCACAACCACAATCGGTCTTGCTGACGGTATGAGCCGTATCGGTAAGAAGGTAGCAGTTGCTCTTCGTGAGCCTTCACTCGGCCCCGTATTCGGCGTCAAGGGCGGTGCAGCAGGCGGCGGCTACGCTCAGGTTGTACCTATGGAGGATATCAACCTTCACTTCACAGGTGACTTCCACGCTATCACAAGTGCAAACAATCTTCTTGCGGCTATGCTTGATAACCACATCCAGCAGGGCAACAGCCTCGGCATTGACGTACGCAGAATCACCTGGAAGCGTTGTCTTGATATGAATGACAGACAGCTCCGCTTCATCACAGACGGTCTCGGCGGCAGAATCAACGGTACTCCCCGTGAAGATGGCTTCGATATTACTGTTGCAAGTGAGATTATGGCAGTACTTTGCCTCGCTTCATCAATTACCGACCTTAAGGAAAGACTTTCACGTATTATTGTTGGTTATAACTATCAGAATGAGCCCGTAACCTGCGGTGAGCTTAAGGCGGCAGGTGCTATGACAGCTCTTCTCAAGGATGCTATCAAGCCCAACCTCGTACAGACTCTTGAAGGCACTCCCGCTTTCGTACACGGCGGCCCCTTTGCTAATATCGCACACGGTTGTAACTCCGTTATCGCCACAAAGACCGCTCTTAAGATGGGTGACTATGCTATCACAGAGGCAGGCTTCGGTGCAGACCTCGGTGCAGAAAAGTTCCTTGATATCAAGTGCCGTATGGCAGGTCTCATACCTTCTGCAGTAGTAATGGTTGCTACAATCCGCGCACTCAAGATGCACGGCGGTCTTAACAAGACACAGCTCGGCGAAGAAAATATCGAAGCTCTCGAAAAGGGTATCCCCAATCTTCTCCGTCACGTTTCAAACATCAAGAATGTATATAAGCTTCCCTGCGTTGTTGCGGTAAACCGCTTCCCCACAGATACAGATAAGGAAATCGAATTTGTTATCGCAAAGTGTAAGGAACTTGGCGTAAATGTATGCCTTTCAACCGTATGGGCTGAAGGCGGTAAGGGCGGCGAAGAGCTTGCAAAAGAGGTTTGCCGTCTTTGCGAAGAAGAGGATAACTCAGGCTTCACCTTCTCCTATGATGCAGAGGATACAATCGAAAACAAGATCAGAGCTATCGTACAGAAGGTATACGGTGGTGACGATGTAACAATTCTTCCTTCAGCAAAGAAGCAGATTGAAAAGCTTGTTGAAATGGGCTGTGACAAGATGCCCGTCTGTGTTGCAAAGACACAGTACAGCTTCTCCGATGACCCCACAAAGCTCGGTGCACCCGAAGGCTTCACAGTTACTGTAAGAAACGTAAAGGTTTCCGCAGGTGCAGGCTTTATCGTTGTACTCACAGGTGACATTATGACAATGCCCGGACTTCCCAAGAGCCCTGCAGCAGAGAGAATCGATGTTGACGCGGAGGGTAAGATTACAGGGTTGTTCTAAAAGCAGAAAAGTTCTTTGGTTACTTTCTTTCAAGAAAGTAACGGCTGTCCGCCGAGGACATATATGCAAAGCAAAACCCGTCAGTTTTTAGCTGACGGGTTGTTTTTATGTTGTCTTATAACGCCTCTACCGCCCTCACAAGCTCCTCCACATCTTCGACTCTCGTCGCCCAGCTTGTGCAGAAGCGTACTACGTATCTGTCACCCTTTCTGCACCAGTCGCAGAATACGAAATCCTTTGCGAGAGTATTATACTGCTCCTTGGTAAGTACGGGGAATTGCTGATTGGTGGGGGAGTCAAAGAAAAGCTCAATGCCCTTTTCTTCAAATGCACCTCGGATTTTCTCCGCAAGTGAAGCGGCATTTTCCGAAACTCTGTGGTAAAGTCCGTCGGTGAAAAGAGTGTCAAACTGCAGACCTAAAAGTCTGCCCTTTGCGAGCATTGCTCCCTTCTGCTTCATCATATAGCGGAAGTCCTTTTTGCAGCTTTCCTTCGTGATAACAAGTGCCTCACCGAAGAGAGCGCCCACCTTCGTACCGCCAATATAAAAGGCATCGCAGAGCCTTGCAATGTCGGAAAGAGTAAGGTCGTTTCTCTTGCAGGCAAGGGAATAACCGAGTCTTGCACCGTCCATATAAAGGGTGAGTCCTCTTTCACGGCAGACCTCGGACAGTGCCGTAAGCTCCGCCTTTGAGTAAAGAGTACCGCACTCGGTAGGCTGTGAGATGTAAACCATACCCGGCTGAGTCATATGCTCGAAGGTCGGGTCGGCATAGTGTCCGTCGTTTAATGCGGCAACCTGCTCAGCGGTGATTTTTCCGTCGGTGGCGGGAAGAGTGAGAAGCTTATGTCCGCAAGCCTCGATTGAGCCTGTCTCGTGTATGTTTATATGACCCGTGTCGGCACAGATAACACCCTGATAAGGGCGCAGTACCGATGCGATGAAGGTAAGGTTGGTCTGTGTACCGCCAACGAGAAAATGTACGTCTGCATCGGGCACATTTATCTCACTGCGGATTTTTTCTCTTGCACTTTCGCAGTACTCATCCTCACCGTAGCCGGGAGTCATTTCCATATTTGTTGCGGCAAGTCGTTCGATAATCTCGGGCACCGCACCCTGAGTATAGTCACTTTCAAAGCGTATCATAATATATCTCCTTTAAAGCAAAAATGCACCGTTTGGGTGCATTTTTTGTTGCTTAAGCTTGGCGGACACGGCTCGCCGTGTCCCTACGGTATCTGTCTTACGGGGCGGGATAAAACCTTGTTAACTTATAACTGTTTCCCGCGATTGCGAATTGCGCATTGCGAATCGCGAATTCAGTACACTCTCTTGATACGGGGCATAAAGGTACAGATAACCTCATAGGCGAAGCTGTTTGCCATCCTGCCGAAGTCGTCAGCGGTGATTTCCTCGTCTCCGCTTCTGCCGAGAATTACTGCTCGGTCGCCGACCTTTACATCTTCAATGTCGGTAACATCGACCATAATCTGATCCATACAAACCTTGCCCACAAGGGGAGCACGTCTGCCGTTTATGAGTATATATCCGCCGTTGGTAAGACAACGGTTGAAGCCGTCTGCGTAGCCGATTGCTACAGTGGCGATTTTTCTTTTTTCTGTGGCGGTGTAAATCTGTCCGTAGCCAACGCCCGTACCTGCCTCGATTTCCTTTACGTGAATAACGTGGCTGAAAACCTCCATAGCGGGAGTGAGCTTAACCTGAGATTTGTCCACCTCGTCGGAGGGATAAAGTCCGTAAAGAGCAATACCGAGACGTACCATGCCGTAGTGCTTCTTAAGGTCGATAGTACCCGCACTGTTGCACATATGCCTGAGCGGGATGTCTATACCCTCTCTTTCGAGTGCATCAATAAAGCTGTCGAAACGCTCGGTCTGTACCTTGGCAAAGGACTTGTCCTCTGCATCCGCAGTGGCATAGTGGCTGAAAATACCCTCGATTTCTATGTTTTCAAGACGGGATATTTCCTTTACCGCCTCAATGCCCGTACTGTCATCCTTGAAGCCGATTCTGCTCATACCGGTGTCAACGGCAATGTGTACCGTTACTTTTTTGCCGAGAATCTGTGCAACAGAGTTGAGAAGCACCGCCTCCTCGGTATTGTAAATGGTGGGTATGATTTCATAGGAAAGAAGCTGTGAGTATTCAAGGGGTGAGGTATAGCCGAGAATGAGTATGGGGTTATTTATACCCTCGTCACGA
The DNA here is from genome assembly GCA_017555765.1 of Clostridia bacterium. GTDB lineage: Bacteria > Bacillota > Clostridia > Oscillospirales > Acutalibacteraceae > UBA6857. Next base: position 11,551 of record JAFZFT010000077.1, read on the forward strand.
AGCTCAATACCCTCGCTGAGAGTAGCTACTGCAAAGTAGTCTGCCTTATGTGAGAGTCTTTTTGCAACCTCGGTGCTGCCGTGTCCGTAGGCGTCTGCCTTGACGACCGCCATAGTTTTAACACCTTCACCGATATGAGCCTTGAGTGCATCAAAGTTTCTGCTGATTGCATCAAGGTCAACCTTTGCATATGCTCTTATATATTTTGCCACGGATTACACCTGCCTTTTTAATAAGGGCCAAGGGCCAAGGGCCGAGGGCCGAGGGGATGGATTATAAAGTATTATACTGCTGAATTACCCTAAAGTAAAGAGTTATATGTCTGTTTCTCTGATAAATTCAGCTTGCACCTCGTCCTGAAGTGCTTTGAGAAGGTCGGGAGCCTTACCGCCGACTGACTTTTTGTCAAGCTCCTCAGCCGCAAGACCGAGAGAGCCCGCCGATGAGATAAGAATTTCGTCAGCATCAAACACATCGTCAATACTGTACTCTCTTTCCTCAACGGGGATGCCGAGTTTTTTGCAAGCCTTTATAAGATGCCTTCTTGCAATGCCCGGGAGAATGAGATTATCCGTCGGAGCGGTGATGAAGGTACCGTTTTTTATTATATGCACGTTACTGTGAGCACATTCGGTTACTCTGCCGTTTCTGTGGAAAATAACCTCGTCACAGCCCTCTTGCTTAGCCTTTTCCGATGCCATAACTGCGGGGAGAAGGTTAAGAGTCTTTATGTTGCAGTGAAGAAAGCGGGTATCCTCCATAGTGATGAGCTTCACCTTTTTATAGGTGTCAACAATATCCTTGGGAGTGATTGTAATCCAGATATTAGCCTTACTGCCGTCGGTGGGGAAAACGTGGTTTCTTATTCCCGTACCTCTTGTGGCCTGCCAGTAAACGAAGTTTTCACCTGTATCCATCTTCTGTGTCATTTCGTTGAGAAGAGCGGCAAGCTCATTTTTGCTCATAGGGATTTCAATGCCAAGGTAATCCGCACTGTTATAGAAGCGGTCGATATGCTCATCGAGGGTGAAAATCTTATAGTTTCTCGAATATGTGGCATCGTACACTCCGTCACCGAAGAAGCATACTCTGTCGCACATAGGAATCTGCATTTCTTCAATTTCGCCGAATTTTCCGTTGTAGTAGCCGAGATTTTTCATTTTATTCGTCTCCTTCGCCGAGTCCGAGAATCTGTGATGCAGTACCTGTTTCGATTTCTTCAACGGTACGCAGCTTTTTCTGGATTATACTGTTACGGCTCTGAGCCTCTTCGAGAGTTTTACCTGCTTCTTCAATCTTTTTATGAGCCTTGTCGAGTACAACTCCGAACTTTTCATACTGTACCTTTGCGGCAGCAAGAAGGGTACGTACCTCCTTTGCCTTTTCGTTGATAGCCATTGCTCTGAAGCCGATTGAAAGTGAGTTGAGAAGGGCGGTGATTGTACCGGGACCCGCAATCATAACGGAGAATTCATTCTGACATCTTTCCGCAATGCCGTTTTTCGAGGATATAATCTCATTGTAAAGTCCCTCTGTAGCAAGGTACATAATAGCAAAGGGAGTCGTAGCGGGCTCGTTGATATACTTTCTGATGTCCTTCGCCTGGTCGAGGATAGTTCTTTCAAGGCTCTTTCTTTCATGCTCAACCATAGCGGTATCTCCGCTGTCAGCGGCGGCACAGAGTCTTATATAGCTCTCGATGGGGAACTTTGAGTCGATGGGAAGATAGGTAATACTGCTGTAATCCTCACCTGAGGGGATTTTAACCGCAAACTCAACGATATTTCTCGTCGCGGGATTAGTCATAACATTCTTTTCGTACATATTGGGAATGGTCTCATTGAGAAGGCCCTCAAGCTGCACCTCAGCCCATGTACCGCGTGCCTTTACATTGGTGAGGATTCTGTTAAGGGTGGTTACGTTTTCTGTAACGCCCGTTGAAAGCACCTTCATCTCGCCGAGGGATTTATACACATTCTCGAGCTGTTCACTTACCGCCTTGAAGGATGAATCAAGACGCTTTGTGAGGGTTTCATTGAGCTTTTCGTCAACAGTCATACGCATCTGCTCGAGCTTTTTCTCGTTGCTTTCCTGCATTTCGGAAAGCTTCCCTGAAATAAGCTCTGAAAGCTTCATATTGAATTCGTAGCTGTCCTTTGTCATTTTGCCCATTGCCTGTGTCATTTCGGAAATTGCGGCAGTGATTTCCTTTCTCTGTGTCGCATTTGCGTTGGTGTTTTCCATACGGCTCTGGGTAAATTCATAGCGCACTGAGTTTTTTATATCCTCAACGGATTTATCGAGTTTAAGTGACAATTCATTCACTTTAGTCTCAATCTCAGCATTATCTTTATTATTATTCTTTTTTAGCAATATAAATACAAGCACAATGTTTATAATAATAAGTAATATGCTTATAGCAGAAAATAAAATGGTTATATCCATAATTACACCTCGTTAGTTTAATTTAAAATGCAGAATGCAAAATGCAAAATGCAGAATTATGGTCGCAACAGACCGTGTTTATTATTTTCAGATTGTACCTGCGTAAGATAAGTTCGGTAAAACAGAAAGAGTGTAGATAATAAAAACAGACCCTAAGGTTTATTTTTTAAGTCCGGCGGGTAGAAGCTTATTGCTTTATCTCCGTCAAAGCGGATTATTCGGAACGGAGTGACCCTCCACTCTGCACTCTGCACTCTGCATTCTTTATTATACTATTATAACAAGAAAACAACAAGGCTTATTTCTTAAACGGAAATAACAAATCATTTATTATAAAGTTAGGAATGAAAAAATATGACGAAAAAGCTTGTAGCCTCGGCTCTTGTTCTTGTACTTATGTTTCTTTTTACCGCCTGCTCTTCGGGTGGCAGAGATGAGCAGATAATCTACCCTATAGATAAGGACCCGGAGTTTCTTGACCCGCAGATAATATCCTCTGACTGCGCGAAGAATATCATCGCAAACTGCTTCGAGGGGCTTGTCACTCTCGGTGAGGACGGCAGTATACTTCCGGGCTGTGCCGAAACCTGGAAAATCACAGACGGTGGACTTACCTATACCTTTAACCTGAGACGTGACGCTATGTGGAGGGTTTCTCCCGCGGCGGGCGCTCTTTTAGGTGAGGATTACGCAGAAAGCTTTGATGCGAGAGTCACTGCTGATGATTTTGTGTTTGCTTTCAAGAGGGCACTCCGCCCCGAAACGAAGGCACCCGGTGCAAAAAATCTTTACAGTATAAAAAATGCCCTCAAGGTTCATAGCGGCGAGCTTAAGGAAAGCAGGCTCGGTGTAAAGGCAAAGGATGACTACACTCTTGTAATATCTCTTGAGTGGGCTGACCCCGATTTCCTCTACAGCCTTCTTGATTCGGTATGTATGCCCTGTAACGAGGAGTTTTTTGAGGCAACGGCGGGAAGATACGGTCTTTCCACAAAGTACCTCATCTATAACGGTCCCTTCTATATGAATAACTGGGCAGATGACAATGCAATCACACTCAAGCGTAACGACAAGTACTATGATACTGAATCCGTTGCACCTTCATCACTGTACTTCTCAATAAACAGTGAGCAGGAGACAAGACTAAAAAAGATTCAGGACGGTGTTTACCACATAGCACCCCTTACCGACAGTCAGGCTGAAGAGCTTGAGGCTCTGGAAAAATACTCGGTGCAGAAATATTCGAGTACCGTTGTATCTCTTATTTTCAACTGTAAGGACACTTATTTTTCCAATGTTAACGTACGCCGTGCCGTAGCGGGAAGCTTCGACCACGAAGCGGCAAAGAGCTTTTTCGGTACCGAGGCGGGGGGAGTAATACCCTCATCGATGATAGTCTCTGAGGAGAGATACCGAGACAGTGCAGGTAATATCGGAAGGTACGAAAACAGTGAACCGTCGGTCAGCCTTGACACGGGTCTTTCAGAGCTGGGTGTAAAGGGAGCGGAGGTGACAATACTCTGCCTCAATGAGCA
>JAFZFT010000009.1 GCA_017555765.1 Clostridia bacterium
CCGTGGGCGACGACCGCTACGGAGTGTATTTTTATATTTAGTGAGCGGTGGAAGGATGAGCCCGAGCGGCTTGAGCGATGCCACGGCTGATATATCATTGAAACGTGAAGATGAAAAAGCAAATGGTTACTCCCTCCGTCATCCTTTCGGATACTACCTCCGTCGAGGAGAGATGGTATGTTTATAGTCAGGTGGCGGTAAAAGATGCAGATTGCCCCTTCCGTCATCCTTGCGGATGCCACCTTCCCCTAAAGAGGAAGGCTCGGTCGCCGTGGGCGATGACCGCTACGGGGTGTATTTTTATTTGCGGTGTGAAAAAGAAAATTGCACTCTTTACCAAAAAAACGGCTCGGAAAAACCGAGCCGTTTTTGTTATATTTCTGATGTGGCGGGTAAAGCTTTGCCGTTACTGACCTGTTCCCCGCGATTGTGCATTGCGAATTGCGCATTGCGCATTGTAATTCACCTTTGGTGAATTACTCAAGTCCGAACTCGGCCTTCCCCTCGGGAGTGTCTCTGTAATAGTGAGCCTTCCAGTTGGGGTGGGGATTATTCTTCCAGATTTCCTCAGCACGGGGTGCCCATTCTCTTGCGAACTTGTCACACTTACTGCAAAGCTCCTCTGCACTTTCCTCACGGACAAGGTTGGTTGACTTTGCACCGGTTTCTTTGATAATCTTTCTCAGACAGTCGGGATTTTCAAGCATGGGACAGGGTCTGAGGTGATTTTCGTTGAAGGGCTGATCGTGTCTGAATGCCATAAAGAGGGGATTGCGAAGTCCCTCAAGGATGGTGTGTGTTCTGATGTTTGCATCGGAGTAGTGGATGAATACGCAAGGCTCCATATCACCTGCAGAGTTGATGTGGAAATAGTTTCTGCCGCCTGCGATACATCCGCCGGGGTACTCACCGTCGCTCTGGAAGTCCATAAAGAAGAGAGGCTTACCTGTTCTCTGATTACGTACCTTTCTGAGCCAGTAGTACATATGCTCTCTCTGCTCGGGTGTGGGGATAAGCTCCACGGGAGCGTCGTGACCGATGGGCATAAAGTTGAAATAGAGAGCGAATTTAACACCGCATTCTATCATCTTGTCAAGGAATTCGTCGCTTGTAACGGTGGGTACGTTGTCTCTTGTGTAGCAAACGGAGATGCCGAAAAGACAGCCCTTGCTCTTAAGAAGCTCCATAGCCTTGAGAGCCTTCTGATAGTGACCCTCGCCGCGTCTTGCATCGCTTGAATTCTGATCACCCTCAACGGAGATTGCAAGAGTGATGTTACCAACTCTCTTCATATCCTCGCAGAATTTCTCGTCAACGAGGGTTGCATTTGTGAAGGCAAGGAATGCACAGTCGGGATATTCCTCACAGATTTTTATGATATCGTCCTTGCGAATAAGAGGCTCGCCGCCTGTGTACATATAAACGTGAGTACCGAGCTCGCGGCCCTGCTTTACAATGCTGTGCATTTCCTCGTAGGTAAGGCTGTTTTTGTGTCCGTACTCTGCGGACCAGCAGCCCTTACACTTCATATTACAAGCACTTGTGGGGTCCATGAGCATAAGGAAGGGGATATTACACTTATAGATATCTCTGTTTTTTCGTACTGCCTTAGTACCCTTGACGCCTGCACCAAGACCCATGGAAAGCAGAAGTTTTTTAAGGAGTCCTCTGTCGATATCCTTGAGCATGCTCATAGCAAAGCGATAGTACATATTACTTTCGCCTTCCTTAACAACTCTTCTTGCGGCTTCAATACTGCTCTGGGGGAAGGTACCGCCAAGAAGCTTTTCACCGAGAGAGATGAGCTTGAGAAGATTTTCTTCAGGGTTTTTATCAACATATTTAAGAAGCGTATCGAGGGTTGCACCTACGGCAGCTCTTTCAGCTTTTTCTTTGATTGTCATCTGTTTACACCTCACTGAAAACAGTTTAGATTACATTTCATATTAATATATCACAAATAAGGATAAAAGTCTATACCTTTATATTTAAATAAATTAAAAACAAACGTAATATTACTCCCTTTAACCTTGTATTATTTATAAAAAGAGTATATAATTAGTCGATTCATTATTTAGGAGTATTTTATGAGTACCAAAACCAAGTCCACACTTATGGCACTTCTGAGAGTTGCCGTTGCTATGACTATATTCGTTGTAGCCGTTATCAATTACGAAAAGCTTAAAAATATAGACGTACGTGCCCTTGTAGATGCGAGTGCGAGCTTTGCAATCGCCCTTGCAACAATCTGGGGCGTATACCTTGTAAAGTCGGTACTGTTTATTATCCCTGCAATGCTTATTTATGTTTCAATCGGTATGGCGTTCCCGCCGGTCACCGCCTGTCTTATCAGCCTTGTGGGTATTATCCTCGAGATTACCGTTACCTACTTCCTCGGTATTTTCCTCGGCGGGCCTTACGTAAACAAGCTTCTTTCAAAGACAAAGCCCGGTAAAAAGGTACTGGATATGAAGCTTAACGAAAACTTCCCCACACTGCTCGTCATAAGAGCTCTGCCCGTTTTCCCCATCGACTTTGTAAGCCTCTTCTGGGGTGCTTCCCGCTGTGGCTTCGTCAAGTACTTTTTAGCATCTGTAATAGGTATTATGCCCCGAGTAGTACTCTTTACTATTATCGGCGACAGCATATATGAAATTTTCCCCATGCAGAAAATTGTTACGGTAATAATTATCGCAATTCCCGTCGGCTGCGTTGTGTATCTTATAAAGCACTTCGTGAAGCTTAAAAAGATGAGCGTCAAGTCAGATGAGGATAAATAATTAAATAAAAATGCAAAGCACCGTACCCCTCGCGGGATGCGGTGCTTCACTTTTATTGAGAATCAGAAGTCGGTGTATTAAGACAGACCTTAGTCTGTAAGGTGATAATACACCATATTTTTTATCTTTGCAATGTTTTGCTACATTTATTAAGAAAGTGTTTAATAAATGTTCACAGAACAGGGGTTGTGTCGCTTTATGCTTGCTTTTCCTTGCTGATTTTTGCGATTATTGTCTTATAAACGAAGATGAAGCTTGCAAGTGTAACCGCAAGGCTGAAAAGCTCTGCTATGGGGAAGGCAAACCATACGTTTGTAACTTCTCCGGTTTTTGAGAGAAGGTAAGCGGCGGGGAGAAGTACGACAATCTGTCTTGTGAAGGAGACGATTGTTGAGAAATAGCTCTTACCGAAGGCCATAAATACCGCACCGAGGTTGATACTGACACCTGCAAGGATGAAGGAAGTACTGATAATTTCAAGGGCGGGTACGCCGATAGTCATCATATCATCACTTGCGTCGAAGAGGCGGAGCATTGTCTCGGGCATAAGCCACATAAGAAGAGTACCGAAAGCCATAACGCTTACTGCGATAACACTGCTGAAGCGTACTGTTTTGAGAATTCTGTCTTTGTTTCTTGCGCCGTAGTTGAAGGCGATAATGGGAATTACACCGTTATTGAGACCGAATACGGGCATAAAGACGAAGGACTGAAGCTTGAAGTAAACACCGAATACAGCCGCAGCAGTAGAGGTGAAGGCAAGCAGAATCTTATTAAGGCAGAAGGTCATAAATGAGCCGATGCCGACCATAAGAATCGAGGGGATACCGATTTTATAGATTTCAAGGATAAGTCTGAAATCGGGACGGAAGCCCTTGAAGCTGATTTTTATTTCCTTATTGAGCTTTACCTGAAGAATGCATCCCATAGCGAAGGCGACAAACTGACCGATAACCGTAGCAAATGCCGCACCCTTTGCCTCAAGTCCGAGGCCGAAGGGCATTGCAAAATCACCGAAGACGATGTCTCCCTTGCCGAAAATGAAGATGGGGTCGAGGATAATATTTGTAATCGCACCTGCAAGCTGGGTTACCATTGAAAGAGTAGTCTTACCCGTTGCCTGCATAAGTCTTTCCATAGTAACCTGACCGAAAAGACCCAGTGAGAGTATACAGATAACGCTGAGATAGTCCACACCGTAGGAGAAAATAGGACTGTCAGAGCTTACCTGAGAGGAGTAAAAGAGATTTACTCCGAAAAGCCCGAAGAGAAGGAAAATTGCACCGCTGACAAAGCAGAGAAGTACGCCGTTAGCGGCAACACTGTTTGCCTTGCCGTGTTCTCTTGCACCTAAGTATCTTGAAAGAAGAGCGTTGATACCTACGCCGGTACCGGTCGCAACACCTATCATAAGATTCTGTGCGGGGAAGGCGAGGGATACGGCTGTAAGTGCATCCTCGCAGATTTTTGAAACGAAAATACTGTCAACAACATTGTAAAGTGCTTGTACGAGCATAGAAACCATCATGGGAAGGCTCATTGTGATAACAAGCTTTTTTATGGGCATAACACCCATTTTATTTTCTTTGAGCATCTTTGTACCTCCTTGATTTTTACAACGCTTATTATATCACTTACAAGCTTTATTATCTACAAATAACCTATTGAAATTAGTGGGGATATATTTTTTTATTTTGTGCAGTTTAGATAAAAGCGGTCTGAAGTACTCCTTTCTCATCTTAAGGAGTGGAAAAATACGCAATAGGGTGGTATAATACTGTTATTGTAAGGAGGTCGGTAAAAATGCAGAATTCTGCCGATACAAGGCTTTTTGAATCCATGCCTGTAGCTAAGGCGGTTATGAAAATGTCCGTACCCACGGTCATAAGCTCCCTGGTTATAGTTATATACAACCTTGCGGATACCTTTTTCGTAGGCTTTCTCAATAATCCCGTACAGAATGCGGCGGTTACTCTTTCGGCACCCGTGCTTCTCGCCTTCAATGCGGTCAACAACCTTTTCGGAGTGGGCTCCTCGAGTATGATGAGCCGTGCCCTCGGAAAAAAGGATTATGATACGGCAAAGAGAAGCTCGGCTACGGGCTTTTACTGTGCTCTTGCTTCAGCGCTTCTTTTTTCCCTGTCCTTTACGGCGATGAAAAACACCGTGCTCGGACTCTTAGGTGCGGACAGTACTACATATGAAGCTACAAGCGGATATCTTTTCTGGACGGTTACCTGCGGTGCGGTGCCGTCAATACTCAATGTTGTTATGGCGTATATGGTACGCTCTGAGGGCGCTTCTCTTCATTCGAGCATAGGTACAATGAGCGGCTGTCTTCTGAATATAATCCTCGACCCGATTTTTATACTGCCGCAGGGACTCGGAATGGGTGCACGGGGTGCGGGTCTTGCGACCTTCATTTCAAACTGCTTCGCCCTCTGTTATTTCCTTGTACTGACAACAGTGAAGCGGAAAAAGACCTTCGTCTGCCTTAATCCGAAAAGGGTCACAAAAAGAAAGGAAGTGCTTCTCGGCATCTGTGCCGTGGGCATTCCCTCTGCGATACAGAATATTCTCAACGTTACGGGTATGACCATACTCAACAACTTTGCGGCCGCCTTCGGTGCTGACCCCGTAGCCGCCATTGGCATAGCCTACAAGATAAATATGATACCTCTGCAGATTTCCTTGGGCGTTTCTCAGGGCATAATGCCTCTTATCGGCTACAACTATTCGGCAAGGAATTACAAGAGGATGAAGGGCTTTCTTATCTTCACAAGCCGTATTGTACTGTCGATGATGCTTGTAACGCTTGTGATATTCTTCCTCTTCTCGGATAAAATCTCGGGGCTTTTCATCGATACACCGTCTGTTGTGGGGTATTCGGCGAAATTCCTTCAGGGAATGTGCATAAGTCTGCCCTTCCTTTGTATGGACTTCCTCGCAGTAGGCGTTTTCCAGGCATGCGGTATGGGCAAAAAGGCACTTGTTTTTGCAATACTGAGAAAAATTGTTTTCGAGATACCCTTCATATTCATTCTCAATCACTTTTTCCCGCTTTACGGACTTGCATGGGCACAGACATGCGCTGAGGTTATCCTCGCCGCCGTTGCTCTTACTGTGCTTGTGAAGATGTTCAGAAGGCTGGAGAGGGAGGTTCATCATTAAGTAGTAAAGAAGGTCACTGACTGAGTCAGCGACCTTCTTTTTTATGCTTCAATGCCGCTCGGTTTAATAACCTCCCTCCTTGAGGGAGGTGTCGAAGTCACCGACTTTGACGGAGGGAGTCTTGCCTGCCCTGAAAGGGAAGGGGGACCGCGTTAGCGGTGGAAGGGTTCGAGCCCAAGCGGCATGAGCGTTACCACGGCTGAAGGTTCATTGAAACATTAAAGTGAAAAAGCAGCACTTTGCCGTTAGTCGGGCGTAGGAGGGTACGGGTTTGCCCTCTCCGTCCTTCGGACACCTCTCCCAAAGGTAGAGGCAAGTAGTAGTGCCCTCCTCGGCGGGCAGTATATATCTCCTTCATCCCCCGTGGGACGCAATTCCGAATTCCGAACTCCGAATTCCGCATTAAAAAAGCACCCTCTCGTGAAATGATATAATGATGGTAGACACAAAAAAGTGTCTGCCATCATTTTTTATGTTAAGATAGAGAAAAAGGAGATGAAAGAAATGGGAAGACCAAAAGGCGGAACAAACAGAAGTCATAGTAAAGAAGAAAAACTAAC
>JAFZFT010000078.1 GCA_017555765.1 Clostridia bacterium
CAAGCGGCAAGGTGCTTTATGCTATGAATGAGCATGAAAGGCTCTATCCCGCATCGGTGACTAAAATTATGGCAATGCTGCTTTTTGCCGAAGCAATCGACAGCGGCAGAATGACACTCGAAGAAACGGTAACCGCAAGTGATGTTGCTGCGGGTAAGGGCGGCAGTCAGATATGGCTCAGAGAAGGGGAGCAGATGACTGTCGATGAGCTTCTCAGGGCAACTGCAATCGGCAGCGCCAACGATGCCTGTACTGCCCTCGGTGAGCATCTTGCGGGCAGTGAAGAGGCCTTTGTAAAAATGATGAATGACAGAGCGGCAGAGCTCGGTATGGAAAATACCCACTTTGATAACTGCTCTGGTCTCGACGACGATACGGAAACTCACCTTACAACCGCTTACGATATAGCGGTTATGTCAAGGGAGCTTCTCGGACACGACTTTATCCGCAACTACACCACGGTGTGGATGGATACCCTTCGTGGCGGTGAGACGGAGCTTGTAAACACAAATAAGCTTGTACGCTTTTATAAAGGTACCACGGGGCTAAAAACGGGTACAACCGCCAAGGCGGGACACTGCCTTTCAGCCTCAGCAGAAAGAGACGGTCTTCATCTTATCGCTGTCGTACTCGGTGCCGAAAACAGTACGGATCGCTTTGAAAGTGCAAAGGCACTTCTCAATTACGGTTTTGCAAATTATGAGCGTGTAACTATTGAAATTCCCGCCGAGCTTATAACGGAGGTACGTGTTATCAAGGGCTATGAAAGCACCTTGCTTCCCGAGGTAAGAGGTGTAGGGCAGATAACACTCAGGGCGGGGGAGAGGAAGAAAATCGAAACGGAGGTAGAGCTACCTGCAGATGTTGAAGCACCCGTTGAAGAAAATCAGATTATCGGCACCCTGCGGCTTAAAATCGGTGATGAAATAATAAAAGAATACCCACTTGTGAGCGCCGGAGAAGTACGAAAGCTGACATTCCTTGATGTGTTGGAGCGCTTTTTCAAATCTCTTGTAAAAAATGCCAAAGAATGAACAGTTTATAGTTGACAAATCGGCTGATTTGTATTAAAATACACTAAAATAGCATTATTAAACCCAAGTCAGGAGAATGACAATGTCAGTTAAAATCAAAACCAACTATGCAATGCCCTTTTTAAGCGAAGGTGAGGTTTCAGCTTTTCAGCAGAAAATAACCGATGCACATAAGGCACTGCACGAAAAAACAGGAGCAGGTAACGACTTTACCGGATGGGTGGATTTACCCGTAGATTACGATAAAGAGGAATTCGCAAGAATCAAGGCCGCTGCTGAAAAGATCAAGAAAAACAACGAGGTTCTTATAGTTATCGGTATCGGCGGCTCCTACCTCGGAGCAAGAGCAGTTATCGAGTTCATCAAGGGTCAGTGCTACAACGCAATGGCAGATGACTGTGCAAAGATTTACTTCTCAGGTAACAGCATTTCCTCATCATCCTTTGCAGAGATTCTTCACATCATCAAGGATAAGGATTTTGCAGTTAATGTTATCTCCAAGTCAGGCACAACAACTGAGCCCGCAATCGCATTCAGAATGCTCCGTGAGCTTCTTATCGAAAGATACGGTAAGGAAGGCGCAGCAGACAGAATCTATGTTACAACCGATAAGGCTAAGGGTACTCTCAAGGCCTTTGCAGATAAGGAAGGCTACGAAACATTTGTAGTCCCCGACGATGTAGGCGGCAGATATTCCGTACTCACCGCAGTAGGACTTCTTCCCATCGCTGCAGCAGGTATCGACATTGATGCTCTTATGGAGGGTGCAGCAGAAGCAAGAGAAAAGCTTATGCCCACCTCAATCGAGGAGAATGACTGCTACAAGTACGTTGCAGTAAGAAACGCTCTTTACAACAAGGGCCTCAAGAGTGAAATGTTCGTAAGCTATGAGCCCTGCTTCACAATGATGAACGAATGGCTCAAGCAGCTCTTCGGTGAAAGCGAAGGCAAGGAAAACAAGGGCCTTTTCCCCACATCAGCAATTTTCTCAACAGATCTTCACTCGCTCGGTCAGTACATTCAGGAGGGTGAGAGAATCCTCTTCGAATCAGTTGTAACCTTCGATAAGCCCAGAGCAGAGATTTATCTTAAGGAAGACAGCGAAAATGTTGACGGTCTCAACTTCCTTGCAGGCAAGTCAATGGCATTCGTTAACGAAAAGGCATTCCAGGGCACAGTTCTCGCTCACAACGACGGCGGCGTACCCAATATCATCATTGAAAATGAGGATATGAAGGAAAAAACACTCGGTTATCTCATTTATTTCTTCGAAAAGGCTTGTGCAGTTTCAGGCTATGTTCTCGGCATCAATCCCTTCGATCAGCCCGGTGTTGAAAGCTATAAGCGCAATATGTTTGCACTTTTAGGCAAACCCGGCTATGAAAAAGAGAAAGAAGCACTTGAACTGAGATTAAATAAGTGATATAATAAATATGTAATTGAAACCGAGCCGTAAAAAACGGTCAGGTCAATAAATAAAAGGAGGAAATTAAAATGATTTCTATTATCTTAGGACACAAAGGTGCAGGAAAAACAAAGCGCTTGATTTCTTGCGTAAACGAGGCTGTTGAAAACTCAAAGGGCAACGTTGTTTGCGTAGAAAAAGAAACCAAGTTAACATATGACGTGAACTACCGTGCAAGACTTGTTGCAACAGACGAATTCTCAGTAAAGGGCTACGATGCATTCTATGGCTTCCTTGCAGGTCTCTGCGCAGGCAACCACGACATCACAGACATTCTCGTTGACGCAACTCTCCGCATCGGCGGCAGAAACTATGACGAGCTTGCAGCTTTCCTTGAGGAAATCTATGAGCTTTCATCAGTTGCAGAAAAGAACTTTGTATTCACAATCTCAGCAGATAAGGATGAGCTTCCCGCTTCAATCTTCAATTTCTGCACAGTTCTTTAATCATTACTGAAGCTTAACACTATCGGGTACTCTTAAAGGGTGCCCGATAGTTTTTTTCTTGACAATATGAAGCCCTGCTGATAAAATTAAGATAACAATAAAAAGGCGGTGTTATTTATGAAAAAGAGTATTTCCGTTATAGGTCTCGGCAACAGAGGTACCGAGTATATGGGTTTTATAAAAGCCATGCACGGCAGAAAGGCATACATCCACTCTCTCTGCGATATAAGACAGCAGGCGCTTGATGATTTTGCGCCCGCCTTCGATGTACCGAAGTACAGACAGTATCTTTCCACCGATGACTTTTTCAGTAGGGGAGTAGTCAGCGATGCGCTTATTATCGCTACTCAGGATGCGAGTCATTACGAGATAACAAAGAAGGCTCTTGAGACCGGCTATAAATACATCCTTCTCGAAAAGCCTGTAAGTGGCAACGAAAATGAGTATAAGGAGCTTCGTGACCTTGCAAAGGAAAAGAAAGCGATTCTCATCGTCTGCCACGTACTGCGCTATTCAAACTACTACAGCAAGATAAAAAAGATTATCGCAAGCGGCAAGATAGGTGACATCGTTTCAATCAACCACACCGAAAATGTAGGCTACTTCCATTTTGCACACAGCTTTGTAAGAGGCAACTGGAGAGATGAATTCACCTCCACACCGTCAATTCTCGCAAAGTGCTGTCACGACCTTGATCTTATCAGCTGGTTTATGGACAGTCCCTGCGTATCTGTAAGCTCAACGGGTGAGGTGGGACACTTTAAAAAGGAAAATGCTCCCGCGGGTGCAACACCGTACTGTACAGGCGGGTGCAAGGCTAAAAAGAACTGCCCCTACGATGCCGAGGCGCTTTACATCACCGACCCCTTCTATAAGGCTAAGTTTATCAAATATATGGGTCGTACTCTTACGGGTAAAGCAAACAACAGCAAGGCTGATATCCGCAAGGCAATCGACTGCGGAGATTACGGCAGATGTGTGTATATGTGTGATAACAATGTGTGTGACCATCAGCTTGTGACAATGAAGTTTGAAAACGGTGCGGTTGCTACACTTGAGATGACCGCTTTTTCAGATAAAATGTTCCGTCAGAGCCATATTGTCGGCACCAAGGGAGAGCTTATCTGCTACGGAGCAAAGCTCGAGATGAGAATCTTCGGCGGTGAGCATCATTCCGTGTTTACAGGAAGCCCGGGATTTACAGGTCACGTTGAGGGCGACATAAGAACAGTCAGCAATTTTATAAAGATTATCTGCGGCGAGAAAACCGACCTTAAGGATGTAACAACAATCGAAGCTACCGTTGCAAGCCACGATATGGCTTTAGCGGCGGAAGAATCAAGGAAAAACGGCGGCATCCCCGTACTTCTCAAGGAATCCGTCAAAGCGTAAAAGGAGAGCACTATGGATTATCAGTACGAAAAAGAAGCAATTGCAGAGGGTTTTACTACTGTCTGCGGTATAGATGAGGCTGGCAGAGGACCTCTTTGCGGCCCCGTTTGTGCGGCGGCGGTTATTCTCCCTCTTGATTGCGAAATTGAAGGTATAAACGACTCAAAAAAGCTCAGCGAGAAAAAGCGTGAGGCAATTTTTGAGGTTATAAAAGAAAAAGCAATCGCATATTCTGTATGTATGGTTGATGCGAAGACCATCGACGAAATAAACATCCTTCAGGCAACCTTCAAGGCTATGAGAGGTGCCTACGAGGGACTTGGTGTCAAGTGTGATATCGCACTTATCGACGGCAATCAGAAGCCGGGGCTTCCCTGTGAACAGAGGACTCTCATAAAGGGCGATGCGAAAAGCATTTCCGTTGCGGCGGCATCTATCTTAGCCAAGGTTTCACGAGACAGATATATGGCAGAGGCTGATAAGAAGCACCCCGAATATCAGTTTGCAAAGCACAAGGGTTACGGCACAAAGCTTCACTATGAAATGATAGCCGAGTACGGCATATGCGAGGAGCACCGCAGAACATTTCTAAAAAAGATACTTGGTGAATAATATGGCAACCGAAAAAAGAATAACAGGTAATCTCGGCGAGGACTTTGCCGAGAATTACTTTAAAAAGAAGGGCTTTACCACTCAGCGCAACTATCACAGCCGTTATGGTGAAATAGATATCATAGCCGAAAATGAGGAATACGTGCTTTTTGTCGAGGTCAAGACCCGAAAGGCGGGTACAATGCTTTCACCCGTCGAGTCGGTAAATTACAGAAAGCAGCAGAAAATCATTCTCACCGCTCAGGACTATATGATGAAAAGCGAAAGCGAAAAGCAGCCCCGCTTCGACATCTTCGAGGTCTGGCACACCGAGGGCAGAATATACAAATTCAACCACATTGAGTCTGCATTTGAAGTGGGTTGATTAAAAATGCAAAATGCAGAATGCAAAATGCAAAATGGCGGGTCACTTCGTTCCGGAATAATCCGCTTTGACAGTGATAAAGAAACAAGAATCTACCCGCCAAACTTAAAGATGAAACCTTAAGGTTTGTTTTTATTATCAACACTCTTATTGTTTTATAAAAGTTCACTTACGCAGGTACAACCTGACAACCATATACTCGATCGATTGCGACCACAATTTTGCATTTTGCATTCTGCATTTTGCATTTCGGCTAATCCCTAATCCCTTAAAGCCTATTTCTCAAAAATAACTTTACTTTTTAATTTTAATGTGTTAAAATATATCGATTATAAATATCTCTCATTCAGGAGGTTCAAATATGCTTTATACAAGTACAAGAGATAAGAATGTAAAGGTATCATCAGCTCAGGCAATTGCTCAGGGTATTTCAAAGGACGGCGGTCTTTTCGTGCCCACAGAAATTCCTGCAATTTCAAAGGAGTTCATCGATTCACTCGTTCCTCTGAGCTACATCGAAAGAGCAAAGAAGATTCTCGCTCTCTATCTTACAGACTACACTGAGGAGGAGCTCGATATGTGCGTAAGCGGTGCTTATGCAGAGGGCAAATTCTCAAGTGAGAAGGTTTCTCCCATCAAGAGAACCGCTGACGGCAAAAATATTCTCGAGTTATGGCGCGGCCCCACATGCGCATTCAAGGATATGGCTCTTCAGCTTCTTCCCTACCTTCTTACAACTGCCGCTAAGAAAACAGTTGCAGATAAGACTATCGTAATTCTCGTTGCTACTTCAGGTGATACAGGTAAGGCTGCTCTTGAAGGCTTCAAGGATGTGCCCGGCACAAAGATTATGGTATTCTATCCCAACGACGGTGTAAGCCCCATGCAGAAGCTTCAGATGACTACTCAGGCAGGCGAAAATGTTGCAGTTTGCGCAATCAACGGCAACTTTGACGATGCACAGAGCGGTGTTAAGACAATTTTCACCGATAAGGATGTAGCCGCAAAGCTTGACGAAAAGGGCATGATGTTCTCATCAGCAAACTCAATCAACTGGGGCAGACTCGTACCTCAGATTGTTTACTACGTTTCAGCTTACTGCGACCTTATCGAAAGCGGTACAATCAAAAACGGCGAAGAAATGAACGTTGTTGTTCCCACAGGTAACTTCGGTAATATCCTTGCCGCATATTATGCAAAGAGAATGGGTATTCCTACCGGCAAGCTCATCTGCGCTTCAAATGCTAATAACGTACTCACCGATTTCCTCAAGACAGGTGTATACGACAGAAACAGAAGCTTCTACACAACAACATCTCCCTCAATGGATATTCTTATTTCCTCAAACCTTGAAAGACTTCTCTTCCACCTTGCAGATGAAAACGATGCAACAATCCGTGAGTGGATGGGTCAGCTTTCAAAGGACGGCAAGTACGAAATCTGTGACGGTGTAAAGGCAAAGGTAGTTGAGCTCTTCGATGCAGGCTGCTGTGACGATGCAGAAACCGCAGAAACAATTAAGGCGTACTTCGATAAGGGTTATCTCTGCGATACACATACTGCAGTTGCCGTTAAGGTTTACGATGAGTACGTAAGCACAACAGGGGATAAGAGAGAAACCGTTATTGCTTCAACCGCTAACCCCTACAAGTTCTCCGCTGCCGTACTCAAGGCAGTCAAGGGAGAAATTCCCGCTGATGCAGACGAATTCGAGCAGGTTGACCTTCTTAAGGAAGCAACAGGCGAGGAGTGTCCCGCACAGCTTGCAACACTCAAGGGCAAGACTCCCAGATTTACCGATTGTTGCAATAAGGAAGATATGGTAAATCAGGTTTACAATATGCTTGGCATATAAGGAGTGACGTTATTTGTCAATATATGCAATAGGCGACACCCACCTTTCCTTCAGTACCGATAAGCCGATGGATATTTTTGGTGGCTGGACAGATTATGTGTACCGCCTTGAAAAGAACTGGCGTACTGTTGTAAAGGATGAGGACACTGTCGTGATTCCCGGTGATATTTCATGGGCTATGAGCCTTGACGGTGCCGAGGAGGACTTCCGCTTTCTTCATAATCTGCCCGGTAAAAAGATAATCCTCAAGGGTAATCACGATTATTGGTGGACAACAAAAAGAAAGATGGATACCTTCCTCTCTGAAAAGGGCTTTGACAGTATTACGATACTTCACAACAATGCTGTCAGAATAGGCGACTTCACAGTCTGCGGCTCAAGAGGCTGGTTTTACGATGCGCAGACAGGTCTCGACAAAAAGGTAATTGCAAGAGAAGCGGCAAGAATTGACCGCTCCATAGAAGAGGGCAGAAAGCTCGGCGGTGAGCTTCTTGTGTTTCTTCATTATCCGCCTCTGTCAAGTGAGCAGAAGTGTGATGAGATTATGGATGTACTTGTAAAGCACGGTATAAAAAGATGCTTTTACGGTCATCTTCATGGCGGCAGCTGCCTCTATGCAGTACAGGATGAGGTCGACGGAATAGATTTCTCTCTGGTTTCGGCGGATTTTCTTCAGTTTTGTCCCCGAATTATTGAAAAAATTTAAAATAAAGATTGAAATTTTTAATTATTGTGGTATAATACACAAGTTAAAATGTATATTGGGTTTATATGGATTTAACCCAAGGATAGGAGTACAGAAATGTTAAAATCATCAAACAACGTTGAAACAAATGTTTACGCTCTCGAAATCGCTATTTCAGCAGAAGATTTTGATGCAGCACAGAACAAGGCTTTCCTTAAGCAGAAGAGCAAGATTCAGCTTCCCGGTTTCCGTAAGGGTAAGGTAACACGTAAGATGGCTGAGAACTTCTACGGTAAGGGCTGGCTTTATGAAGAAGCACTCGACCTTATCTACGCTGATGCTGTTACAGCTGCAGCTGAAGAAGCAGGTCTTGAGGTTGTTGGCACAAAGAGTGCTGACGTTAAGGAAATCGGCGAAAACGGTGTTGAGCTTGTTGTTGAGCTCTTCGTTAAGCCCGAGATCGAAGTAACAGAATACAAGGAGCTCAAGGCTACAAAGAAGAAGGTTGAAGCAACTGAAGAAGAGGTTAACGAGAGAATTGAGCAGCTCAGAGAGAGAAACGCTCGTCTCGTTTCAGTTGAAGACAGAGCAGCTCAGGATGGCGATATCACAGTTATCGACTTCGAGGGCTTTGTTGACGGTGTTGCTTTCGCAGGCGGCAAGGGCGAAAACTATGAGCTTACACTCGGCTCAGGTCAGTTCATCCCCGGCTTTGAGGAGCAGGTTGCAGGTCACAACGTAGGTGAAGAATTCGATGTAAACGTTAAGTTCCCCACAGAGTACACACCCGAGCTTGCTGATAAGGATGCAGTTTTCAAGATCAAGCTTCACGAAATTAAGGTTAAGGAGCTCCCCGAGCTTGACGACGACTTTGCTCAGGAAGCAGCAGACGCTGATACAGTAGCAGATCTCAAGAAGAGCATCGAAAAGGAAATCAAGGAGCACAAGGAAGAAGAGAACTCAAGAGAAATCGAGAGCCAGCTTCTTGAAAAGCTCGCAGAAAACGTAAAGGGTGAAATCCCTGATTGCATGTACGAGTCAGAAATCGACAATCAGATCAGAGATATCGACTACAGACTCTCAATGCAGGGCATGAGCTTCCAGACATACCTTCAGTATTCAGGTATGACCATCGAGGCATACAGAGAGAACATGAAGGAAAGCGCAATCAAGAACGTTAAGGTTCGTCTTGCACTTGAAGCAATTGCAAAGGCAGAGGCTCTTGAGGTTACTGACGAAGAACTCGAGGCTGAATACGACAAGTTTGCTGAGCGCTATCAGATGGAAAAGGACAAGATCAAGGAGCTTGTTCCCGTTGAAGGCCTCAGACACGACCTTCTCAACGAAAAGGCTATCACATTTGTAAAGGACAACGCAAAGGTTACAACTGCAAGAAAGCCCAGAGCTAAGAAGGAAGAAGCAGACGCTGAATAATTTAAGGTTAAATTAACCAATAATAGCTACAATAAGGGTGGAACTGTAAAAAATGCAGTTCCGCTCTTGGCATTATCATAATTTTAAGGAGGCAATACTATGGCATTAGTACCTTACGTAGTAGAACAGACAAACCGCGGCGAACGCCAGTTTGATATTTATTCAAGACTTCTCAACGACAGAATCATCGTGCTTTCAGATGAGGTTAACGATACAACCGCATCACTTATTGTTGCACAGCTTCTTTTCCTTGAAAGTCAGGACAGTGAAAAGGATATCAGCTTTTACATCAACAGCCCCGGCGGCTCAGTAACTGCAGGTATGGCAATTTACGATACAATGCAGTATATCAAGTGTGATGTTTCAACTATCTGTATGGGCCTTGCCGCAAGTATGGGCGCATTCCTGCTTTCCTCAGGTGCAAAGGGCAAGAGATACGCTCTTCCCAACAGTGAGATTATGATTCATCAGCCCTCAGGCGGTGCAAAGGGTCAGGCTACAGATATCAAGATTGTTGCTGACCACATTCTCAGAACCAAGGCAAAGCTTAACAAGATTCTTGCTGAAAACACAGGCAAGGATATCGACACCATCGCTCAGGATACAGAGCGTGACAACTTTATGACCGCTCAGGAAGCACTTGAGTACGGTCTTGTTGACAAGGTTCTCGATAAGAGAGACTAATTCTTCCTTTCAATAGGAAACAAAGGGGTTTAGTATATGGCACGTGACGGTGACATCAAAGAAAAGGGCGTAAGATGCTCCTTCTGCAAAAAGACCCAGACAGAGGTAAAAACTCTTATTGCGGGTCCCGGCGTATATATCTGTGACGAGTGTATTGCATTCTGCCGCAGCATTATCGAGGACGAAGCAGAGCAGAACAGTCAGGAAAAAAAGACAAATAAAGAATATACATTAAAGAAGCCTCACGAAATCAAGGCACTTCTTGACGAATATGTAATCGGTCAGGACGAAGCCAAGATGGCTCTGAGTGTAGGTGTTTACAACCACTATAAGAGAATCTATATGGGTTCCGACAGTGATATAGAAATCACAAAGAGTAACATTCTTATGCTTGGTCCCACGGGTGTAGGTAAAACTATGCTCGCTCAGACTCTTGCAAAGATTCTTGACGTACCCTTTGCTATAGCCGACGCTACCACTCTTACTGAGGCGGGTTATGTCGGTGAAGACGTTGAAAACATCCTTCTCAGACTTATTCAGGCTGCGGATTTCGATGTAGAAAAGGCTGAAAGAGGTATTATCTACGTTGACGAAATCGACAAGATAGGCAGAAAGGGTGAGAGCACCTCAATTACCCGTGACGTAAGCGGTGAAGGTGTTCAGCAGGCACTTCTCAAGATTCTTGAGGGTACTGTTTCAAATGTACCTCCTCAGGGCGGCAGAAAGCATCCCCAGCAGGAGTTTATCCAGATTGACACCACAAATATTCTTTTCATCTGTGCAGGCTCCTTCGAGGGTATTGAAAAAATAGTTGAAAAGAGAATGGGCAACTCAGGACTCGGCTTCGGTGCAAAGATAAAGAGCAAGCAGGAAATCGAGGAAAGCAAGATTATGCACAAGGTTATCCATCATGACCTTGTCAAGTTCGGTCTTATTCCCGAGCTTGTTGGCCGACTTCCCGTTATCACTGCTCTTGACGACCTTGATGAGGCATCACTTATCAGAATTATGTCTGAGCCCAAGAATGCACTTATCAGACAGTACGAATACATCTTCTCACTTGACGGCATCGAGCTTGAATTCACAGAGGATGCACTTAAGGCAATCGCTGAGAAAACTCTTAAGGCAAAGACAGGTGCAAGAGGTCTTCGCTCCATTATGGAAAAGCTTCTTGTCAAATATATGTATGATCTTCCTTCAAGAGGATGCGAGGGCAAGCTTACCATCACAGCTGAGGCTGTAAGAGAAGAAGAGGATGCTATTTTCGAAGCGGGGAATCCTATTTCCGATAAAAGAGCCGATAAACACAGGAAAAAATCCTCTCAGGCTATTGACTTTTAATCAGGTGTTGTGATAAAATACCATAGTATAAAATTATCGGAGGTTTAAGAGATGACAGGTCTTCAGTATGCATTATCAATTATCAGTATTATAGTATCAATCGTTATCATCGTTCTTGTATGTCTTCAGGAAAGCAAGCAGAAGGGTCTCTCAGGCGCAATCGGCGGCGGTGCAGACACATTCTTCGGCAAGAATAAGGGCAGAACAATGGAAGCAAAGCTTTCATTCCTTACAAAGATTTTCGGTGCGATCTTCTTCGTACTTGCTCTTGTTTCAGCTCTTCTTTTCCTCTTCGGAGCATAAGAAAAACAGTAACAGAATTTTCCTCACTCGTAAGAGTGAGGATTTTTTTTGTTTTTCCGACATAAAACACCCGACCGCAAAGCTATAATAATAATGGTGATGCAAATGCAGGTAATCTATGCCGACGTGCTTGTGGTGATAAACATATACATAACCTACGCCTTGCTTGCTCTTACTGCAGTGTTTTCCCATGTTAAGACGGGCAGAGGCAGAATGCTTATCGCCTCGGTGTTGTCGGGGCTTTACTCCCTCATTATTATCGTACCCGATATAAGCGACGGTATAATCGGTACAACGAAGCTATTTTTTTCACTTCTTTTGCTTCGTACTGCCTTCGGAAAGCTCAGCCGCAAGCAGAATATAAGGCTCTGTCTTATATTTTTCGGTGTCAATTTTGCTTTCGCGGGGATTATGCTCGCACTGTGGCTTTTTCTTTCTCCCGCGGGAATGTACTATAACTCAACTATAGTCTACTTCAGTATTGATACTGTGACACTGCTTATTCTCACGGTTGTCTGTTATGCCGTACTTTCCCTTATCCATCGCATCGTCAGCAGCCGCACACCCTCGGATACTGTCTATGAGTGCAGAATATATGCGGCTGGGAGGAGCTATCTCTGCCGATGCTTTCTTGATACGGGCAACAGCCTTAAGGACTGCTATACGGGAAGCAGTGTGGTGATAGTAAGCAGAGAGATTTTTAAAGAGGCTATAGGAGAAAATCCTTTTGAGGGTGAGCTTAAAATGAGGCTTCTACCTCACTCCACAGTGTCACAAAGTGGAGTACTTTATGCCTTCACCTCAGATAAAATCGAAATCAGAGGACTTACAAAAAGGGGTACTGCAGAAAACATAACTGTAGCACTGACCGAGGAAAAAATCCGCGGCGGACACTTTGACGGAATACTGCCCTGGGATATATTTGAAAGTACAACTGATGAAAGGGAGAAGACATATGCTTTTTCGTATTAAAGAGAAACTTAAGGAGATTTTTTCACTTTTCAAAAGAAAAGACGGTGAGGTTTATTACATAAACGGCTCGGATAATCTTCCGCCGCCCCTGAGCAAGGAAAAGGAGGATGAAATCCTCAGTGAAATGGAAAAGGGAGAGCGCAGAAATACGGAGCTTCTTATAATACATAATCTGCGACTTGTTGTGTATATCGCAAGAAAGTTTGAGAATACGGGCATTTGTGTGGAAGACCTTATTTCAATAGGCACAATAGGACTCATAAAGGCAGTAAACAGCTTTTGTCCGTCAAGAAAAATAAAGCTTGCAACCTATGCTTCAAGGTGTATCGAAAATGAAATACTTATGTATATGCGAAAAACCGCAAACAGAAAAAACGAGCTGAGTTTTGATGAGCCTCTTAATGTGGACTGGGACGGAAACGAGCTTCTTTTGGGCGATATACTCGGCTCGGATAACGATGTGGTAAACAGAAACATAGAATATTTAGATGAAAAGCGTCAGCTTTTAAGGGTGGTCGGAAATCTTGAAGAAAGAGAAAAGCAGATAATGACAATGCGTTTCGGGCTTTTCGGCTCTAAGGAGTACACACAAAAGCAGGTAGCCGATATGCTCGGCATATCACAAAGCTACATTTCAAGGCTCGAAAAGAGAATCCTCGAAAAGCTCAAAAAGGAACTTATGAAAATGGAGTAATATAGAGGTTGACAAGTGGCTGTTAAGTAGTATAATTAAAGGGAATAGGGACTATTCCCTAAACCATAAACGTAAAAATAAAAGGAGATGTAAAAACTATGCCCTTTGCAGCAGGCTTCGGCAAAACTAATGTAGATTTACTTTTTGAAAATATGCCCCGACTTCCCGAGGAGGGTGAAGAAATCTTTACCGACCGTTTTTCTTTGTGCCTCGGCGGCGGTGTACCCGGTACAATGGTAACCCTCGGCAGACTCGGTGTAGAGTGCAAAACCGTAACTGAGCTTTCCGACGATATGTTCTCACGCTTTGCTCTTGATGAGTTTAAAAAAGCAGGCGTAGAGCCTATAAATCTTTACAAGGGTGATAAAATTGCAGTTAACATCACTGCTGCGGCAATCACTCCCAATGACCGTACCTTTGTTTCCTACGGAAACAGTGAAGGCGGTGTAGGCGAGGAGGAGCTTTATAATGCACTTAAGGGTGCAAAGCTTGCCGCTATGCACGAAAGCTATAACGATGTTTACCGCAGACTCCGCGAAGAGGGTACTACAATAATCCTCGATACAGGCTTTGTTGAAGGTATGAGCCTTGAAAGCTACAAGCCTATGCTTGAAATTGCACATTGGTTTTTACCCAACAGAAAAGAGTCAGTTATCATCACAGGTGAGGAAGATCCGAAGAAAGCGGCTCTTGTACTCAAGGAATACCTTGATACTCCCATTGTCAAGCTCGATAAGGACGGCTGTCTCATCCTCAAGGATGGTCAGTATATTTATGTAAAGAGTATTGACGAGTTCGTACGTGTTGATTCAACAGGTGCGGGCGATGCCTTCTTTGCAGGCTTTGCCTACGGTCTTATGCACGATGAGCCCGTTGAGAAGTGTGTGCTTTACGGTAATATCACGGGTGGAAAATGTGTAACCGCAGTCGGCTGTACCACTGCCTTCTTTAACGAAGAGGAGCTTCTTATGATGGCAGAAAAGTATAAGGATAATATCATCTACAATTATTGATGCGTACTTAATTCATATATTGAAAATAAATGCGTATAATCTATTGAAAAAAACATAATGTAGTGATAAAATTATTCTGACAAAAAAGGAGGATAAAAATATGAAAAAGATTTTAGCAGCTTTACTTACAGTGATGCTTGTTTTCACTATGGCAGTACCCGCTTTTGCCTCAGAAAATGAAGCAGAATACAACGGCAACCCCGTTGTTATCGTCAGAGGTATTTCCTTTACCAATATCAGATATAAGGACGGCTCAAGCCCCTTTGAGGTTAATACCGGCGAAATTTTCGGCATACTTCTTCAGAGTATTGTAACAAGATTTGCGCTCAGGAATGAGGATACTCTTTATGATGCTTTTGCCGAGATAGTAAACGATATTTTCGAGCCTATTTCCTACGATAAAGACGGTAACCCCGTGAACGACCTTGTTTCAACTCAGTACACAAAATCTATTGCAAAGTCAAAGTACGGTTATTTTGACGATGCAGAGGGCGGACTTGTAAAGGAAGCCGCAAAGAGATACGGCGCTGAAAATGTATATCTTTTCACCTATGACTGGAGAAAGTCTTCAAAGCAGCTTGCAGACGAGCTTAATACTCTTATTGAAACCGCAAAGGCTGATTCAGGCAAGGATCAGGTTGATATTATCTGCGCAAGTATGGGCGGTATGGTTACAACCTCTTACTTATATTATTACGGCTATGAAAGTGTAGACCGTGCAGTTTTCGTTTCAGGTGCTCACAACGGTACATATTCCGTAGGTGATTCCTTCAGCGGCAACTTACACATCGACACTGAAATGGCAAGAAACACCATCGATTCAATGATTGACGGCAATATCTTCACTGATATTATAATGAATGTCTTTGATCGCCTCGGTGCTTTCGATTACCTCACAGGCTATCTTAACAATTGGCTTAATACCTACTTTGAAAGAGCAAACGAAGAGGTTTTCCGTGACAATCTCGGTACTATTCCCGGATTATGGGCATTATGTCCCGTAGACAGCTATGACAAGGCATACAGCACAGTTTTCGGCGGCTGCGAGGATGAATACGCAGGTGCTTGTGCGGCTATCAAAGAGACTGGTGTATACCTCAAGAATAAAGATGCCGTACTTCTTGATGCATATAACAACGGTGTAGAGCTTTCATTTATCGCAGGCTACAACACACCCGGTATCCCCATTCTTGAAAACGGCGTGCTCAACAGTGACAGTACTATCGAAACAGTACTTGCTTCAAACGGTGCAACCGTAGCAAACTACGGAGAAGTACTCACCGCTGAACAGATTACGGACGAAGCCTACCTTTCACCTGACAGAGTGATTGACGCTTCAACTGCGCTCTTCAAGGACTGTACATGGTTTATTAAGAATGCAGAGCACGTTGCTACCGACTACGGTACAGAATGTAACGCATTTGTATTCTGGCTTCTCGAATATGAGGGTCAGCCTACAATTACTTCCGATGCCGCATATCCTCAGTACCTTGTAACAGATGCAAACTGGAGCCTCGCTCCTCTCGAATAAGCGTAAAAATACTCCTGCAGTCCATAGGGATTGCAGGAGCTTTTTTTATTTAAGCTTCTTAATAAGCTTTATAGCCAGTGCGACGGCAGTGCCCGCTATGGCAACCTTTTTTGCAATACTCACACCCTGGTCAACTGAGGTGGGGGAGTGTGTGAACACGAATTCCTTAAGGGGAGCAGAGGGCTTGAAATCACAAAGCTCACCCATTGTTACAGTATAGGTCTCGAAGTCCTTGATGTTGTTTTCATCGAGCACGAAAACTCTTACACCTCTGTTTTTGCCGGGGCCGTAGGTGTTGAAGCCTGCGCCCTGAGTATATCCGAGAGTAACACCCTTAAACTTGCGGCTGAAGGAGTTTATATGGTCGTGTCCGACATAGAGAGCGAAGATATCGTCGTGCTTGATAATCTCGTCAAATTCACCGCTGTTGATTTCGGGAGAAGCGGGATTTTCCTTCATGAATTCACCCTCGGCAGGGTTTTCAAGAAGGTAGTAGCCCTTTCTTGAACGGAAGCCTTCAACAGCCCCTCTTGTATAGAAGGGTACTTTTTTAATAACCTCGTAAAACTCGACGCAGGGGATATGCTGGAAAATCATAGCGGGGAGATATCCGTTTTTCTCACGTGCTTTGGAGAGCCACTCGATTCTCTCCTTCTTAAGAGGCTCATAAGCACCGTCAGAAGCCTTTTTGCCCGTGTCGATGAGATAAAGAGCAAACACATCCTTCTCGCAGTTGCTGCCCTTTACACGTACAGTATAAGTGCCTTCATCAAGGCGGTCGTCATCGTCGGGCTTTACAAAGTTTTCGTACTTTCCGTAAAAACCGAGCTGAGTGCTTTTACTTACCTTGCAGTCATCATCGTGGTTTCCGAAGGTGAAAACAAAGGGAATATTTCTTTTGACAAGGGGCTCAAGGAAGGTGTCTATACAGATTTCAGCCTTCTTTTCAGCGTCCTGAAGATAGCAGGGTGAGTATCCCTGAATCTGGTCACCGGTGAAAACAACAAGGTCAGGCTTTTCCTTTTCAAGAGCGAGGTCGATGAGCTTTACCGTGTCAGGATTATGAGGTACATCCTCCTGAATATCGGCAATCTGCATTATTTTAAATTTTCCGTTGTTAAAATTGAGATTCATAAATATATCCGTCCTGATAAATTGATATTAGATATAATTATACATTATAATTTCCGATTTGCAAGTGGAAAAAAGTAAACAAAAAATTCTTCTGCAAATCACCCTTTGATTCTACGCCTCATATAATGAAACATAATACTATAAAGGAGAGGAAGCGGATGAACTACACATATATAAAATTCGAAAATCAGACCTACGGAGAAAAGGCCGTAAGTCTTCTTGCGGGAAGCGGCATTAAGGCAAGCCTTCGTCGCAATCCCAATCCCAACCATAAGCAGGGATGTAACTTTGCACTTTTCGTAAACGGCAGTATATGGGATGCCTATGATATAATCACGAAAAACCACATCAAAAACCTGGGAGTAGAAAGCTACCGTGAGAGATTATGATATATCTTGATAACGGAGCAACAACCTTCCCAAAGCCCCGGAGTGTAATCAAAGCCGTAAATGAGGCTATGCTTCTTTACGGTGCAAATCCGGGCAGAGGCGGACATTCTATGGCGCTCAAGGCGGGCAGAAAGGTCTTTGAAGCTCGTCAGGCACTGTCCGAAATGTTTTCCTGCAGCAGTGAGAGAGTAATTTTCTGCGATAACTGCACCTCGGCACTGAATACCGCAATAAGGGGTAGTCTTAAAAAAGGCGACCATGTGATAATATCCTCACTTGAGCATAATTCGGTGCTCCGACCCGTACACGCAATGAAAAACGAGGGTATTATAACCTACGATGTGTTTTATGTTGAGCCACATAGCAAGGAAAAGACTCTCGCAAACCTCAAGGGACTCATAAGGAAAAATACCGCAGTAGTAATATGTACCGCCGTGTCAAATGTCTTCGGCACAGTGATTCCTATAGACGAAATAGGGACATATCTTAAGAGCAGAAATATACTTTTTATAGTTGACGGTGCTCAGGCGGCGGGCAGTCGCTTGCTCGATATGAAAAAGCAGGGGATTGATATTCTCTGCCTTCCCGGTCATAAGGGGCTTATGGGCCCTATGGGTACGGGTGTACTTCTGCTCAGTGACAGTGCCGAGCTCGTACCGTTGAAATACGGCGGTACTGGTAGTGCGTCTATGAGCCCCGATCAGCCTTCGTTTTATCCTGACAGACTCGAAAGCGGTACTGTAAATCTGCACGGCATAGCGGGTCTTAAGGCGGGCGCCGATTTTATCCGCAGTGAGGGTATCGGAAGCATTTCCTACAGAGAAGCTCAGCTTATAAATGCTCTTCGTGAGGATTTATCCGTTATAAAAGGAATCACTGTTTATTCTGATATGCACTCTGTCAGCGACACAAACCTTTTAGCCTTCAATATGAATAACTACCACAGTGAAAAGGTTGCTGAGCTTTGCGATAAACAGGGTATAGCACTTCGTGCGGGGTACCATTGCTCTTATCTTGCCCATAAAAGCTACGGTACGGAAAAAACGGGTGCGGTAAGGGTCAGTGTGGGGCCCTTCAATACAAAAAAAGATATAAAAAATTTATCTTTTTATCTGAATGAAATTGCATTAAGAAAAATAATGTGATACAATACATCATAGGAGTGTAAAATCAGGCATTCTGTAAATATTTTTCTTGAAATACGGAGGAAAGTATGACTGAGGCTATCGGAAAGTTTTTCAGTGCTGTATGGTCTTTTATCGGCTCGATTGAGTGGTACGATATAGCGGATATAGTGCTTGTAACCTTTATAATTTACTACTGCATCAAGCTTATAAGACAGACAAGAGCATTCCATCTTGTCAAGGGTATTGTTCTTGTGGCAATAGCCTTTTTTGTGGTGTCTGCTCTTAATATGTCAACGGCAAGCTATCTCTTCAGCCGTGTTTTCTCGGATATCGTTATAGTTCTTCTGCTTTTATTCCAGCCTGAAATCAGACAGGTTGTTGAAAGCGTGGGCAGAGGCGATTTCAAGCGTTATCTCAAGCTTCTTGTAAGAAGCAAGGACGAGGCTAACGATGAGCTTCATAACAGTATTTCGAACATCTCAAAGGCAGTTGCCAATATGAGCGATAAAAAGATAGGTGCACTTATTGTTATTGAAGGCACCGTACTTCTTGAGGATGTGGTTTCTTCAGGTGCAAGAGTTGACTCTGCCGTAAGTGTACCTGTTATAGAAAACATCTTTTTCCCCAAGGCACCTCTTCACGACGGTGCTATGGTTATAAGAGATAACAGAATACATTCTGCAGGCTGTATCCTTCCTCTCACTCAGTCGGATCTGAGCCTTGAGCTTGGTACAAGACACAGAGCGGGCGTAGGTATGAGTGAAAACAGTGACGCTATGATTATTATCGTTTCTGAGGAAACAGGCAAGATTTCCGTAGCTCAGAGCGGTGAGCTTATGAGAGGTATCTCATTGGGTGAGCTTCTCGCAGCGCTTACAGATTTTCTTATTGCCGATGAGGAAGAAAAGGGCAAAAAGAAGATAATACGTCGGAGGAAGAAATGATGAAAAAGGGAAAGAAAAGCTTTTCAGAAAAGCTCATATATAACAATAAGTTTGTTATGTTCATTTCCGTTGCTCTGGCAATTATAATCTGGGCATCAGTCAAGATAAATTACAGCAACGATATAACAAGAGTAGTCAGTGACGTAAGAATAAGCCTTAATACCTCAACGTCAAGCGAAACTGGTTATAAGTACTTCGTTGACGAGGAACAGCTTTATGTTGATGTTGAGATATCAGGCAAGGCGTACAATATAAACTCCAACGTTATCGACAAAGAGGATATAATCGTTACCGCATCTGAGGTTTACGTTGATGCGGCGGGCTACAAGCTTCTTTCGCTCAGCGCAAGGATAGAGAGCGGCAATGCGGGTGCGGCACAGATAGTTTCTGTTATTCCGTCAACCATTGCGGTTTATTACGACAGAGAGGTAACCGACACCTTCAACGTTGAGGCTCAGATTACCAATGATACCTCTACGCTTGTTACAGGGGATTACATTTTCAGCGACCTGCTTCCTTCAAAGAAGACCGTTGAAATCACAGGTCCCGAGAGCGTACTTTCTCAGCTTGAAAAGGTTGTCTTTTCAGCAACTGCGGACAGTGCTTTGCTTCCGCTTACCGAAAACACAGCTCTCAATGCAGAGGTGAAATACAGCTTTATCGGTACTGCCGATGCTTACTACCTCAGCTGTCCCGAGCTCGAAAAGGATACACCCAAGGTTACGGTTGTAGTAAAGGCACATAAGACAATTCCCACAGCCATAAAGTATGTCAATCAGCCCTCTGCTTATACACCTGATGACGATAACATCGAAATCAGCCCCGAGCAGGTGAAAATCCTCGGTAGTACAGGCAGTAATGAAAATCGTTATCTCGTACAGACTATCGACTTCAGAGAGCTTTCAAATGTAAAAAATGTCTTCGAATTCACCTCAGAGGAAACTCAGAGCAACGACAAGCTGATTGATGAAATTGATGCCTTTACAGTTACTATTGACTTCTCACATATGAGCAGTAAGAGATTCAATCCCACCGAGTGTACTATGGTTTCAGTAGGCGAAGACGACGAGTACGAATACTCTCTTGATTTCAGCAGTGCTGAGAATAAGGAAATAACCGTAATAGGCCCGAGGGAAAGCCTTTCACTGCTTTCTGCAAAGGATATTCAGATTGAGATTAATGCTGACACCCTTGCTAAGGCAAGAAGCGGCGGACAGGCTGTTGAGGTGTCAAATATTACCATACAGAGTGAGCAGAAAAATGATTGCTGGATTTACGGTGCATACACTGCAACTCTTATAGCAACCCCCAAAGCAGTAACAGAATAAAAAAACAAAACCGTTGTAGTAATACAACGGTTTTACTGTTAAGTAACTTTATTTTTTGCAAGCTCTATACATAACTAATCCCTAGTCCCTGAAAATTATCTGAATGCTTCCATATTCTCGGTGAGAAGCTTCTTTCTGACGATGGTATATGCGGGGGTGCCGTCCGCTTTTTTCTGTATCTCGTCTGCAAGAAGAGAAGGGTTGATGTTTGTAGTGCTACCTGCGGGGAGAATGAGGCTGAGTCTTACTCTGTTTTCATAGGAACTGAGTTTGTAGCTCTTTATGAATTCAATAAGGTTTATATCCTTGAGTACCTTATGACGTCCCTTTTTACCTAATTTCTGTACGATAAGCTCATCACCTGAAAGCATTTCCTTTATAAGTGCGAGAAGGTCATCTGTATTCTTTTCGCAGTCGAAGAAAATATCAAACTCACCGAAGGCGATTTCCTTGGGGTCGTTGAAGGGATTCTCAACGCTTACAATGTCAATGCCGGGAGGCATTGCGACTTTGAGCATATTGAAAATATCCTCGTTAGTGCTGTCACCCTCGATGCGGATATCCATACTCTCGTAAAGGCTTTCCATACCGAGTGAAAGGGGGAGAGCGAAGGTGAGATAGGGGTGAGGATTAAAGCCCTCAGTGTACCATAAGGGTACCTCTGCACGGCGTACTGCACGGGTCATTGCACGCATAAGGTCAAGGTGTGACACATAGCGGCTCATACCCATTTTCTTAAACCATACTCTGACGCATCGCATCGCATTCACCTCCGTTGATCATGTTACTTCCGCAGCCCGCACACTTTATACGGCAGTGAGGAGTTGTTTTGCTTTCGTAAGCCTTTTTGCTTTCACTTATAAGGAATTGCTTTCTTATACCGTAGTCGAGATGGTCCCAGGGGAGTATTTCCTCATAATCGCGCTTTCTGCTTGTGTAGAAGAGGGGATCAATACCGCATTCCTCAAAGCATTCGAGCCATGTGTCGAAGCGGAAGGAATCATCCCAGGAGTCGAACTTACAGCCCTTCTTCCAGGCGGCCTCGATAACATCGCAGAGACGTCTGTCGCCTCTTGCCATAACACCCTCAAGGAAGCTGATATTAACCTTGTGATAGCTTACGCTTATCTTCTTTGTCTTTACGCTTGAAAGAAGATGATTCTGCTTGCTGATAAGCTCTTCTATTGTGTCCTGAGCCTCCCACTGGAAGGGAGTGAAGGGCTTTGGTACGAAGGAGGCAACGCTGATGCTTACCTGAACGCCCTTGCCCTTGGGCTTGTCGGGATTATTATAAAACTCATTTACTACCTTCTGCGCAAGGTCTGCAATACCCGCAACATCGTCGTAGGTTTCCGTGGGGAGACCGAGCATAAAGTAAAGCTTTACGGCAGTCCAGCCGCCCTTGAAGGATTTGGCGGCAGTGCGAAGCACCTCTTCCTCGGTAACGTTTTTGTTTATAGCGTCACGCAGCCTCTGTGTACCCGCCTCAGGTGCAAAGGTAAGACCGCTTCTGCGTACCTTGCTCAGATAACCCATAAGCTTGTCGGAGAAATTATCCACACGAAGAGAGGGGAGTGCGATATTTACCTTTTCCTTTTCTGTCCACTCGAGAAGCTTTTCCATAAGCTCC